>NZ_JBSGXU010000022.1:0-48305 GCF_053610205.1 Streptomyces sp. NPDC054932
ACCCCCCACCCGCGCCAAAACGAGATCCGGAGTGGTCTGGTGGGACCGGTTATGTTTATAAGACACCCGGGCATTGGAGTGTCCTGTCAGCAATCCGCTGACAGGACTCTCCAATGCCGGAAGCAGTCGAATTCGAGGTGGATATACGTCCGTTGATCTGTCATGAGCATGGCTAAATGGGGTCGCTTGTTCGTCCGCAGGCTCAGTTCTTTCAATCTCGTTAGCACTCCAGGTATCTTCGATACGCGATCATGGATCGCGATGCGGTGGGCACCGGATGAGGGGGTGGGCAGGTGGGGTACGCGACACCCATCTACGCCCCCGAGCAGGTCGAGTACCGGCTGAGCGAAGACTGCGGATGCGACCGGGCCGAGGACGCCCAGGTCGAGTACCGGCTCGCCGGAGAAAGCGCCCTGCGGTGGATCGGCGGCGGCCTGGTCGAGCTGGATCTGGTCGCCGGTGAGCGTGTCGATCCGGACGCCGCACACGCCCTGATGGACGGTCGGGACTGGCGTACCGGCGAGCAGCTGGTCGCCCGGAAGAAGGCACTCGATCCGCGGGGGAAGGTCACCGCGCACGTGCTCGTGGACGCTGTCTCCGAGGCGGCGGCCGCGGCCGGGAAGAGCGTCTCGGAGTACCTGGGCCGGCCCGCGCTGGCGAAGCGGTTCGACCGGGCCCAGCGCGGCATCCTGCGCGACGGCGAGAGTCACTTGCTGCCGCTGGCCGACGCGGAGCGTCTGGCCGCGGCTGCCGGTCTCGTCCTCGATGGGCTGTACGGCGCGGACACGGTGGCCGAAGCCAGGAAGTGGATGCGGCACCACGTCGACGTCGGCCTGCGCGGCGTGGACATCACCCTCGATCTGCCGAAGAGCATCTCGGCCGCCTACGGGCTGGCCGGCGCCGAGCTCGCCGGGCGGATCGAGGAGGACTGGCTGGCATCCGTCACCGAAGCCGTGCACGCGCTGGAGGAGTGGGCGGCGTACGGGATGGCCGGCCACCATGGGGACGGCCAGCAGGCTGAGCGGGTGGAGACGTCCGGCCTGATCGGCTGGACCACCCTGCACCGTTCCGCACGCCCGGTCGACGGCTCGCCCGGCGACCCGCACCTGCACGTCCACGTGAACATCGCGCACATGGCGAAGTGCGCGGACGGCAAGTGGCGCACGATCGCGGGCGGCGGCGAGGACCTGCACCGCTACGCCCACCTGATCAACGAGATCGCCGAAGGACGGCTCCGGGCCCGCCTCACGGAGACGCATGGGGCCCGCTTCGAGCGCTCGGCGACCACCGGGGCGTGGGAGCTCGCCGGAGTCGACGAAGGCCTGCGTGACGCGTTCTCCCGGCGCCACCAGCAGGTCATCGACCTGGCGGGCGAGGGCGCCTCACGGGAGCAGCAGAAGACGGCCGCCCGCCAGAGCGCGGAGGCCAAGGAAGACGCCGGCCCGGACGCGCCGAGGGAGGCCTGGCGCACCCGGGCGGCCGCCGAACTCGGCGGCGAGGCCGCGGTCGACGCGATGGTCGCGGCCGCACTGCCCGGGCGCGACGGTTCGGCGCCGCCGCTGTCTGCGGGCGGCGGCCCGCGGATGCCGAGCCCGGCCGAGATCGCGGCCCAGATCTGGGACGCCGAGCACGGGCTGACCGCGTCCCGCAAGACCGTCTCCCACACGCACGTGATGGCGGCCGTCGCGAAGACGCTGCCCTTCCTGCTGTCGACGCAGCAGCTGACCGCGCTGACGGACGAAGTCCTCGCGGTGGGCAGCCACGCGGTCCGCCTGGCCGACTCCAACCGTGGCCACCACGCCCACCGGCAGCGCTACACGCACACCACCGTCGTGGCCGCCGAGCAGACCGTGATCGAGTGCGCCACGGCCGGCCTGGAGCAGCACCTGGCCCAGCTGACCGCCGAGGCCGCGGAGATGACGCTCGCCTCCGTCGAGGTCGCCAACTCCACCGCCGACCGCCCCTTCGTCTTCAGCGCCGAGCAGCGCGCCGTGGTGATGCGGCTGCTGACCGCCGGTCACGCGGTCGACGCGGTCATCGGCGTCGCCGGCGCGGGCAAGACCACCCTCATGCAGGCCGCCCGCACCGGCTGGGAAGCCGCCGGACTGCGCGTAGTCGGCGCCTCTACCGCGGCCGTCGCCGCCGCGAACCTGGCCGCCGAGGCGGGCATCGAGTCCCAGACCATCGCCGCGTGGACCCGCGAGGTCAGCGGCGGCCGCGGCCTGCACGGGGTCGGCGTACTGGTCATCGACGAGGCCGCGATGGTCGACGACCGGGCGCTCGCCGCACTCCTGCGGCATGCCGCCAGCACCGGCACCAAGGTCGTCGCCGTCGGCGACCCGCTCCAGCTCCGCGCGGTCGGCATCGGAGGCGGCTTCGCCCGCATCCACCGCATCGTCGACGGCCTGGAGCTCACCGAGAACCGCCGCCAGCGCGACATCGTGGAGCGGGCCGCCCTGCAGGACTGGCGCAGCGGCGGCCGCACCAGCGCGCTCGCCGCCTTCGCCGCCCACGGCCGCGTCCACGCCGAGGACACCGCCACCGACGCCCTGACCTCGATGCTAGGCGCCTGGAACGAAGCCCGGACCCGCTGGGCCGGTGACCCCCACGGCCAGGTCTCCGACCTCCTGCTGCTCGCCGCCCGCCGCGCGGACGTCGCCACCCTCAATGCCGGCGCCCGCGCCGCGCTCGTCGCCTCCGGAGAGCTGGAGGCAGGCCGTACGTACGCGGTCGCGGGCGGAGGACGGATCCAGTTCGCTGCCGGAGACCTGGTCCACATCCGCCGCAACGATTACCGCAGCCGGCGGGACGAGTCTGCGGTCGACGTCCTCAACGGCTTCCGCGGCATCGTCTTGGAGGTGAACGCCAAGCAGGGTGTTCTGGTCCAGTGGCGCCGCCCCCAGCCGGCCGGCGGGTTCGTGATGAACGAGGCCTGGATGTCTGCCCGCGACATCGCCGAGGGCCGGCTCACCCACGCCTACGCCATGACGATCGGCTCCGCGCAGGGCCTCACCGCCGACGTCACCATCGCCTACGGACTGCACGCCGACTCCCACAGCCTCTACCCGGCCATGTCCCGCGCCCGCCAGGAGAGCCACCTCTACCTGCCGCTCGACGAGCTGGAAGACCACCCCACCCGGGCCGCCCTCGGCCCGGTACGCACCGACGCCGACCGCCTGGACCGTGCAGTCGCCGCGTACGGCCGCATCCTGCAGGCCGACTCCGAAGACACCATGGTCACCGACGAGCTCACCCGCATCCCCGCCGCCCGGACCCTGGTCAAGGAAGAGCCCGCCTACACCCCGTGGCAGCAGCGCCCGTACGGGCACCTGCCCTCACAGCACCTGGCCGCCCGGGCAGCCGAGGAGACCGCCGCCGCACAGCGCGCCGAGCACCTGGCCGCCGAGCACGAGCGCCAGGCCGGCGAACAGCAGCGCAGGCTGGACGCCCCCATCACCCCGGGAGGGGCACTCGCCGCTGAGGCGTACGAGGTTCTCTCCCGGTCCGGCGGCTGGACGCAGCGGGCGCGAGAGGAAGCAGCGCGTCACGCTGCGGCGGAGCGGCATGCCGAGTCGATGCGTCGGATCCTGGACCGGATCGAGCAGTCCGCGCAGAAGGGCCGGATGGCGCTCCGGCTGGCTGGCACCAGCCGGAAGGAAACGCTCGCGCTCACCACCCAGTACCAGCAGCAGCACGCGGCCGCGATCGACGAGGTTCAGCGGGCTTCGCGAGCATCCGCTCAGGCGCTGCGCGAGGGCTGGCAGGCCCTCACCGCCTACCCGCACATCTCCCTGCTTGCGCCAGGCGGGACCACGATCCCGCCCAAGGACGTCCCGGCGATGGACGTTGTCCTGGAGGCGATGCAGCAGCGCGTCCCCGTACTGGCCGCTCGCCTCGACACCCGCGTCGCCGAGGACGTTCAGCAGCTGCGGGCCAGTGCACTATCCCAGCGCACGGTGGCCATGCGGCACCGCGCGAGCGTGGTCGAGATGCAGCAGGAGAACGCCCTCCGCGAGGAGATGCGGGCCACGGCGCCCATCCGGCACGCCCGCGAGGCCGACGAGCGGGCCGCCACCCTGCGAGGACCGCAGGGCCAGAGACCCTCTCCGGCGACACGGACTCCTTCCCCATCCCAGCAGCACCAGGTCCCCGCCAGGCCCGGGGTCGGGATGGATCGCGGGAGTCAGCCGCCGCGAGCGTAAGAGCCTGCTTCTGAACGAGCAGCAGGCCGCTGCTGGCCACCTGTCCGACCGTTGACTGGTATGACTGCCAACCCCCAAGCCAGTTCGCGATGTACGAGACGGTCAGGCGGCGTCCCCGGGGTGCCCTCCCGGGGGCTGCTCCGCGGCTGTGGCGAGGACGTCGACCAGGCGCCGGAGCGAGTGCAGCGCGGCGTCGTCGGGGGCGACATGGTGCAGCAGCAGGTAGGCGCTTCCGCCCTCCAGGGCGTGCTGCACCAGCTTCCCGGCATAGACGGTGTCGTCCGCGTCGCGCACGGCGGCCCGTACCGACTCCTCGGTCCAGGCCATCCGCGCGAGGCCGGCGGCGAACTCCAGCTCGCCCCGGTACGGGATCCAGCGGCGTTCCTCGTACGCCGCGAGCAGGGTTGTGGCGTCACGTTCCACTACCCGCCACGCGAGGTCGGCGGGTCCCATGTCCGTCTTCCCTCGGCTGGGCCGGCCGGAGTGGCAGGGCTCGCAGAGGGCGACCCGGCGAGCGATACCGGAGGCCGGGTGGAAGGTGACTGTGAGGGCCGGATCGGCGAGGACCTGGTCCTCGTCCGGGCACAGGTGGCAGCGCGGGGCGACGGCGACCAGGCGGAGCGCCCTGGCGCCGGGGGCGCGGGAGATCGGGGTCATCACCGGTGCCCAACGAGGTCGGCGTACGTGCGTGACGCGGTGCCCCTAGAACGCGAAGAGGCAACTGCCCGGCCACCGCTGGGCACGATCGGCGATTCCTTCAGCGGCTGCGGTTCATGATGTGGGCGCTGGCGCGGCGAGGCCTTCATCGGACCGCTGGAGCTGCTGGAGGTGCTCCTGCATGCGGGAGACCGCTTCCGTCCCGGCACCGTTCAGCTGCGCGAAGGCCTCAAGCAGGCCCTCTGCAAGACGGACGGCATCCGAGGCTGGCAGCGCCTCCCACATGCTGTACGCCCGGCGGACCGCGAGGACTGTCTCGGTGTGCTCAGGTCCGTGGAGGCCAGCGTGCAGCCGGACGACGTGGAGGTACCAGGCCACCGCGATCTCATGGTGACCCGTCAGAAGTGCGAGGTATGCCCGGACCTCCCGGACCCGCACCGTCTCGATGTGCCGTTCGCCGTGCGCGGCCGTGGTCTTCGCGTCGAGTTCCTCGGCGAGGACGTTCGCGCGCACAAGGTCGACGGACGCAGCTGCCTGAATGGCGGCCAGCTGCTCGGCGACTTCTCCACTCACGTCGGCGGCGGCCTCGACGGCAGGAGGGGCCTTGAGAGGGGAGAGGGCCTCTTCGACTTCCGCGCCCGCCCAGAATCCTGGGTCGACGACGCCCCAGGGGCGGAAGAGGGTCTGGTCCATGGGAGTTCCTGTGCTCGTGTCGGTCACCAGGCCACCACCCGGCGGATGCCCGTCGCCCGGGTCATGTAGCTCGTCGAGTTGCGCCAGCTGCTGTACGGGACGATCCGCGTGCGGACCCCAGTCCGCGGGGACTCGATCAGGAGACCCGATCCGATATACATGCCGACGTGCCCGGGGCTGGCGGCCGAGCCGTCGGAGCCGGCGTTGAAGACCAGGTCGCCCGGCTTCGGGCTGTCCAAGCCCACCTGGATGGGCAGGTTGATCTGGTCGAAGGTCACGCGAGGGATCGAGATCCCGGCCGCCTTGTATGCCTGCTGCATCAGGGACGAGCAGTCGCACCAGTGCCGGGGGTTCGACCCGAGGGCGTTGGTGCAGTCGCCGCCGAGCTGGTACCAGCCGCCCTTCTGGGCCAGGGCCCAGGCCACGGCGGTGCGGACCTGGGGCGGGGTGTCGGGCGGCAGCTCGAAGCCGGCCGGAAGCTCAACGGGCCCGCCGCCTCCGCCCACGGCCGCGGTGTACTTCACCGACTGCGCCATGATCGCTTTGACGTAGTTGTACGTCTGCCCGTCGGCGAAGCCGATCGGGGGCACGCCGCGGTATTCGATGACGGCGCCGAAGCCCGCGTTGTACCCGGCGAGCGCCAGTTCGATGGGGCTGCCGGAATACTCGGGATGCTTCTTCGCGTCCCTCAGCAGCCCGCACATCATGGAGCCCTGGCTCGGGATGGCGTCCCGCGGGTCCATGACGTCCTTGTCGCCGTCGCCGTCGCCGTCCAGGCCCTCAACCGCCCATGTGCCGGGAATGAACTGGGAGATGCCGTAGGCGATCGGCGCCTTGGTGACGGGGTCACGTGAGATCGCGGTCGGATCGAATTTGCTCTCGGCCCATATCTGGGCAGCCAGAATGGCCGGCGGCAACCCCTCGTTGCACTTAGCGGCGGCGGCGAGGATCAGCGGCGCATACTCGGCCGGAACACCGTCGGGACCCCCGATCCTCAACGACCCTGCTGTCGGCCACGTGCCGACACTGCGTCCCTTGCTCTCGTCCTCCGCGAGCGCGGCGACGAGCATCACGACGCCGATCCCAAAGGCCAGAGGGGTGGCGACCACCCCTGCAACAGCTACCCCCAGCCACCGTTTCGCCCCCATCCGATTCCCCTCGGCCGTCCCCCTGATTTGCGCCCACGAAGACCCAATCCAGCCATCATGGCCGGTACTTGATCCATCTGGGATCGCGTGGCAGATCGTGACACTATGCCATTTCCGCTTGCGGGAGGGGTCGCTGAATATCCCTCAGTCAATTCGGAATGGCCGGTGTAAGGTGCCGATGCGTTTCACCTTCGAGCCGGTGACCATGTGAAGTTCACATTAGCGACGGCTCTGCGTGGCGTGCTTTGGGGGAATCATGGGTAAAAGGGGCAACTCGGCGCCCTTGGGGCTGCCCGAGACCGCGCGCCTTGTCGTGCCGGTGATGGCTGCAACCGGAGGCAGCGCGCGCTCCACCGTCGCGCACCTCCTCGCCGACGAACTGGCCGTGGCGGCCGACACCGTCGTGCTGGACCTGGCCCCCCGCCTCGCCTCCCCCTGGCCGACCTGGAGCGGCGGGTCACAGGCCGCTGCCGGTCTCGCTGCGCTCCCGCACGACCAGCCCCTGACACGTGGTGTGGTCCGAGGCGCAGCGGCAATTCGCAGGGCCGCCGAGGGTGGCTGGCACGTGGTGACCGACGGACGCGAGTGGCATGCCGCCCCGCTGAGCCTGCCGCCCGAGCCGGCCGCCTGGTACCAACTGGGCGCCGCTGGCGGATGGCAGGCCGTTGTCGCGGACACCGCCCACCCGATAGCGCACGACGTCCTCGCGGCCCGGTGCTCTGGATCTCCGAGTCTGACCCGCGCCTGGTGCGACCTGCCCTTCTCCGTCCCGGTCCTGTGCGCCCAGGCCACCGCCGACGGCATGCAGACCCTCCAGCAGGCCGTGATGGTGCTGCACGCCGAAGGACTGCCGCTGCAGCGCACCGTGGTCGTTCTGGCCGCCACCGCGGACGGGCGCCCGCCTGCCGTCGTCCGGGCAGCCGCCACCATGCTCTCCGCCCGTGCGGCGGCCGTGGTCCACCTGCCCCACGACGCAGACATCCGCGCCAACGGACTCCAGGCCCAGCCGGCCCGGATCCGTACGCGAACCCGGCAGGCGGCCCGGGAGCTGGCCACCGCCGTGCTCGCCGCCGCCCGCGAATCCTTCGGCGACCCGCTGCCGGATGCTCCGCAGCCCGCCCCGCTCCCTGCCGTTGCAGTCCCTGCTGCCGTCTGACGAGGAAACACCGAACATGAGCCAGTTCCTGATGAGCCTGTACACCCTTGCCAGCGACCCCGCCGTCGCCACTCTGGCCGACGGCGTGGGGCCCGTGCCCGACTTCGACCCGGCGCTGCCCGCAGCGGTCAACACCCCGACCAAGACGATCCTGGCCTGGACCGCCGGCGGAGGCCTGGCCCTCGCCGTACTGGGCGGGCTCAGCGGATGGGCGCTCGTTGCGATCGGCCACAACACCGAGAGGGCCGCGCTGGCGGCCCGCGGCAAGCAGAGCGTGCTGTGGAGCCTGATCGGCGCGGGCGGCATCGGGCTGACGTCCTCGCTGGTCCTGGCCGTCTTCACGATGACGAGCGCGTGAGCGTGGACTCGTCCAACGGGCTCAAGGCCCGCAGAGCCCGACTCATCCTTGCCGCCATCGTCATCGCGGTGGCCGCCCTGCTGGTCGCTGGTGGATTCACCGCGGCCACCCTGATGGGGGACGACACCAAGGGAAAGCCGCAGGCCGAGGCAACTCCGTCCGCCAGCGCACCCGCTCCGACGAGCAGTGGCGCTTCCTCCGACGGCCCGATGACCCCGGAGAAGGGGAAGAAGATCGTGCTGTCGCCCCGCACCGGACAGAAGGACGGCGTATCCACCGGCTTCCCGGCCTCCCCGGTGGGCGGCATTTCCGCTGCCGTCTACTTCTGGGAGGAGTTCGCCTGGCTCGACGACGAGAAGGCACGCCAGCAGCTGACCGCGGTGGCGTCCAAGGATGCGCCCGCCTACGTCGACAAGCGGGTCTCCGAGATCCGCAAGATGCGCGAGGCCATCGGCCTTCCCCCGTCGGGAGGCATTCCGGCCGACGTCAGCTTCAACACCGCCGTCCACGCGGCACGGGCGAAGACCCTCAACGCGCCTGGCCTGCCGGTCGGGCACGTCATGCAGGTGTGGCTCTCTTACGACCGCTTCGCCACCGGACCCAAGGGCGGCCGCGACGAGAACCCTCTGCGGGGGGACACGGTCGACTTCATCGTGAAGTGGCAGGACGGCGCGTGGAAGTTCACCGACGAGTTCGACAGCCTGGGCGACTTCCCAGTCGCCTACGAGCCCACCAGTCGATTCGCCTGGACCGACGGGTGGGCCCAGGTGCGCCATGCCGGCTGACCGCTTCCAGCGGGCCACTCGCGCTGTCGTCCTGCTGTGCGCGCTGCTCTCCTTCCTGAGTGCCGGCGCCACCCTCTCCATCGCTGTCGCTGCGGACGATCCGAAGTACCACGCGTCCGTCGGCCCGCCCGATCCCATCCCCAAGGAGTGGGCGCAGGACTGGAGCATCGGCCTCGACCCACAGGGCAAATACTGCCTGGTCGACCAGATCGGCGACATCAACAAGTGCCACCTGCCGGGACCGAATGACCCGCCCTTCCCCGGCAGGACCATTCCCTGCGAGGGCGCGGACGGCAACGGTGCGGCCGAGTGCTCCCCGGAAGACCGGAGAGAAGCCGAGACCCGCCGATTGGAGAGGTGGCGCAAGGACTTCCCCGACAAGCAGTGGAAGAACTACGAGCCCCTCAACCAGTACCTCACCGCCTGCGTAGTGAAGGACGGTAGGCCGTTCTCGGTGTGCCAGAAGGAGGGCGAGGCGAAGTATCCGCCGCCCGCCAAGGGGCCGCTGGACTGGGTAGCGGGAAAGTTCTCCGAGTTCGCTTCCAACGCCTTGAAGGAAGCCGCGAGCTACATCGGGAAGTCGGTCGTCTGGCTGCTGTCGCAGTTCGCGGAGATCTTCAACGACAACTCCTCGATCAACCTGGGTGACACCGGCGTCGGGAAGTTCACGATGATGATGACCGCGTTGTCTGCGGTCCTCGCCGTCTTCCTGCTGCTGATCCAGTTCGGGAAGGTCGCGGTCAGCCACGACGGCGGGCCGGCGGCGACCGCGTTGATCGGCCTGGCCAAGTGGGCCGTCATCTCCTCCGTCTACCTGGTCGTCGCGCAGACCGCCCTGGACTGGTCCGACGCGATTTCGACCTGGATCATCAACAAGACCTTTGAGGGTGGCGGCAGTGGCAGCGACGGGGCGACGCAGGCCATGCAGCAGCAGCTCGGCACCCTTTTCGGTGGCCTGATCACCGGAGGCGGCGGCACCGCCACCATCGGCGGCGCGCTCATCGCCGGTGAGACGGTGGCCGCCTCCGCGGTCGGCGTCGTCATCGTCATGGGCATCGTCTGCATCCTGGCGATCGCCGCCCTGTGGGTGGAGATGCTCATGCGGCAGGTCGGCATCGTGATCATCATCGCGACGATGCCCATCACGCTGGCGGGGCAGCTCTCCGACGCCACCGCCGAGTGGTGGCCCAAGGCCCGCAACGCCTTCACCGCCCTGGTCCTGATGAAGCCCGCGATCGTCGCAGTGTTCTCCATCGGCTTCTTCGCCATGTCCGAGGGCAAGGGCGTGCAGAACATGCTCGTCGGCTTCGTCATGTTCCTGGCGGCGTGCTTCTGCTGGCCGGTCTTGGCGAAGTTCATGGTGTTCACCACCAACGGCGCGGGGAGCTCCATGGCCTCGGGGTGGATCAGCTCGATCGGCTCCTCCGCCTCCTCGTCGAGCGGCGGATACCGTCCGGACCCCAGCGGCGCCGGAGCGGTCGGCGGCGGCCCCGGCTACACCAAGGCCCTGGAGTCGGAGAACTCCACGCCCACAGCCGCTCCCGCGGGTGGGGGCGGCGGCGGGCCTGTCAAGGCCGCGGCCCGCTTCGGCGGCAAGGCCCTGGGCATGGCCGCCTTCGGCCTGCAGGTGGTGGCAGCCGGCAAGGACTCCCTGGAGTCCGGCCTGTCCAACACGGCCGCCCACGCAGGCCTCGACCAGGGTTCCGGCGGCGGACGGCACGTCGTGATCGCCCCGCGCCGCGGAGGGGGCCCCGCGCCCGCTCCGGTTGGGGCGCCCGCCGAGGTACCGCCCGATCCGCAGCCCGAACCAGCCTCCTCCTCAAGCGAGGGATGACATGTCACAACCCGTTTCCTACGGAGGCTGGCAGTCCGAGACGACCGGCTTCATCGGACGCCTGTCCGGACCCGGCTTCGCAATGGTCGCCGCGGCCTCCCTGCTCGCGCTCATGCCGTTCAACGTCGGCTGGCAGGCCGCGTTCGTGTGCGTGCCGATCGCGCTGGTCTTGATCGCCCTCGCCTTCGGGCGGGTCTCGGGGCTCAGCGCAGACGAATGGATCTCTCTCGCAGTAAGGCACCAGATCTCCGTGGCTACCCGACGCAACCTCTTCTTCTCCGGCGCCTTCGCCCCGCGCTCCGCCAAGACCGGGCGCCAGCCGATGGACCTGCCGGGCGTACTGGCCCGGCTGCGGATCCTCGACGCCCCCGACGGGCTCGGCGGACAGCTCGGCGTCGTTCACGACCCCGTGGCCGGCACCTACAGCGCCATCGCCCGCATCACCTTCCCCGGCCTCGCCCTGGTCGACACCGACAAGCAGGCCGCGCGGGTGGCGTCCTGGGCGCAGTTCCTGCGGTCCTACTGCACCGAGGACTCCCCGGTCACCCGGATCGCAGTCCACCAGCGGTGCCTGCCCGACGACGGCGCGGCCCTGGCCTCCTGGACCGCCCGGCACGTCACCTCCGACGCGCCGGCCGCCGCGGTGACCGCGCTCGCCGAGCTGATGGACGGCGCAGGTCCCGCCGCGGCCACCCGTGAGACGTATCTGACGGTGACCCTCTCCAGTGCCCGGGCCCGCCTCGCCATCAAGGGCGCGGGCGGCGGCCAGACCGGTGCCGCGGCCGTCCTCGTACGCGAACTGCACGCCATGGGCCAGGCGCTGTCCACCGCGAGCCTGCAGGTCACCGAGTGGCTTCCGCCCCGCAAGGTCGCGGCGACCGTGCGTACCGCGTACGACCCCGAGGCCCAGCAGATGCTCGCCACCCGCAACGCCGCCGCCCAGGCTCCCGACTGGACGGGCACCGCCCCGGGTGTCGACGTCGACCTCGCCGGCCCCGCCGCAACCGAGACGGTCTGGGGCGTCTACCGGCACGACGGCGCCTGGTCGGTGTCCTACCAGGTCCGGACCTGGCCGCAGGCCGAGGTGTACGCGACGATCCTGCAGCCCCTTATGCGGCCGCGGCAGAACGCCCGCCGGGCCATGACCCTGCTCTACGAGCCGATCGGCCCGCGCCGGGCCCGCCAGGAACTCGCCCGTGACAAGGCCAAGCGGAGCTCGGCCCGACACCTGCGTGCGAAGTCGGGCAGGGACGAGAGTGAGGACGAGCGCCGCGAGGAGGCCATTGCCCGTCAGCAGGACGTCGCCCGCGCTTCCGGGCAGGGCGTCATGCGGATGACGGCCGTCCTGACTGTGACCGTCACCGAGCTCGGCGAGCTGGAGACCGCCTGCGCCGAACTGCAGGCCGACGCCGCCGCGTCCGGCCTGGAGGTGCGCCGGATGTGGGGCGCCCAGGACACCGGCTTCGCCACCGGCGCCCTGCCGCTCGGCCAGGGCCTGCCCGACCGACGGATGGGATTCTGATGGGCCTCTTCTCCCGCCGGCCGGCGGGCGACACCCTGCTGGAAGCCATGGGTATCGACGAGGCGGCCGGCATTGCAGACCGCCCGCCCGTGCAGCTTCCGCAGCAGAAGACCGCTCGTGAACAGCGGCGCGAACGCCTGCTGGAAGACCCCGACACTGCCATGCGGGTGGCCCCCAGGAAGGGCTGGACTCAGCCCTTCGCGGGTCGGGCCGCCTCTGTGCCGCGCACGGAAGTGGTGCGCGCCGACACCGCGAACGCCGCCGGGATATACCCCTACCTCCATGCGGCGAGCCTGCCGCCCATCGGCGCGTACATCGGCCGCAACGTTCTGACCACGGAGGCCTTCAGCGCCCATCCGGCGGTGTGGGTGAAGGAGGGGCTGTGCACGAATCCGAACGTCATGATCACGGGGATCCCCGGCTCGGGTAAGTCCGCGCACGTCAAGGCGCTGGCCTTGCGGCTGATGGCGTTCGGGCACCGCACGCTCATCGCCGGGGACGTCAAGGGCGAGTACCAGGCCCTGTGCCGCCACCTGGGCGTGGAACCCGTACGCCTCGGCCCCGGCCTGCCAGGTCGCCTCAACCCCCTGGACGCGGGTCCGCTCGGTGTCGGCCTGGACCTCATCAAGGACCCGGCCGAGCTCAAGTCCCGCCTCACCGAGATCCACCGCCGCCGCCTGACCCTGCTCAAGGCCCTGCTCGAACTCCAACTGCGCCGCACCCTGCAGCCCCAGGAGGAGGAGGCCCTCGACGTGGCCGTACGCGAGGTCACCGGCGAACTCCACGGCACCACCCGCCTCGCCGTGCCCACCATCCCGCTCGTCTACGACCGGCTGCGCGACCCCACCGACGCGATGGCCCGCGAGCTGCGCATCCGCGACGGGGAAGTCCAGCGTGCCCGCGAGCAGATGGCTTCCATCCGCTCCGCGCTCGGCGGGATGGTCACCGGCCACCTCGGCGGCCTCTTCGACGAGGCGACCTCCATCGACCTGGACTGGGACGCCCCGATCCAGTCCGTCGACATCTCCGCCCTGCAGGAGTACGGCGACGAGACCGTCGCGATGGTGCTGTCCTGCGTGTCGACCTGGGCGCAGTCGGCCATTGACCAGCCCGGACAGAAGCCGTGGATCGTTGTCCGCGACGAGCTGTGGCGGCAGATGCGCTCCGGCGGGGCCACGATGGTCAAGAAGATCGACAGCGACCTGCGCCTGTCGAGGGCGACCGGCACCATCCAGGTTCTGGCCACCCACCGCCTCAGCGACTTCGAGAGCGTGGGCGCGGCCGGCTCTGAGGCCGTCGCCATCGCACGCGACCTCATCGCCTCCTGCGAGACCCGCATCCAGCTCGCCCAGGACACCCGGCCCCTGCAGATCACCCGCGAGGCCATCGGACTCACCGACTCCGAATGCCGCCTCATCGGTTCCTGGGGCGCCGGACAGCGCGGCCGGGCCCTGTGGAAGGTCGGCCGCGGCGGCGGGCACGCGGTCCAGTTGATGCTCTCCCGCACTGAGGAACGGCTGTTCGAGACCGACGAGAAGATGGTGATCTGACATGTCCGAGCGCACCGGCCCGTCCGCCGCCGGACTGGACGACAACACGTTGCTCGCCGCGTACGGGGCGGGCATGGTCGTCACCATCGGCAGCTCCGTCCTGCTCGCCGGACCGCTTGCCGGACTGCTGTCCGGCAACGGCTGGGTCGGCAGTTCGGACAGTGTTCCCGTCACGGTGATCTCGGCCCTCGTCAAGGGCCCGGCTTCCGTCTACCAGCCCGCCCCGCCCCCCTGGCTGTTCTACGTGCTCACCGTCGTCCTCGTGCTCGCCCTGGGCGCCGTCATCGTCAAGGTCGCCAGCGCGGTGTCCTTCGGTGGCCGCTCGGGGGGAGCCCAGTGGGGCGGAGCGAAGATCGAGCGGAAGATGTCCGCCCACAACGAGCCGGGCAAGCGGGTCAACCGCATCACCGCCGGCCGGGGCCTGCGGACCCAGAAGGTCGTGGCCGCCCAGCCCAACATCTCTGCCACCGTGTTCGGCGTACCCGGATCGTCGAAAACGACGGGCCTGGTCCTGCCCAACGCCGCCGAATGGGAAGGGCCCCTGGTGGTGACCACCACCAAGGCCGCGGACCTGGACATCATCTACGCCCGCCGCCGCTGGTTCGGTCCCGTCTGGGTCATCGCCCCGGCCGGCATTCCCGGCCGCGTCGGCGACCACTGGTCGCCGGTCGAATACTGCACCGACGCCAAGGCCGCCGACCGCATGGCCTCTTGGCTGGCCGAGGCCTCTTCCTCCGGTGACGACAAGCGGGCAGCCCCCTGGATCGACCAGGCAAAGAGCGTCCTCAAGGGCATCCTGCTCGCCGCCCACCTCTCCGGCGGCGGTATCTCCGACATGCGCCGCTGGATCTCACTGGGCAAGGACGCCGTCGACCACGTTCGAGCGATCCTCCTCGCGCACGGCTTCACCGACGTCGCCGACGACTACGCCTCGCCCTGGTTGCGCCTGCACGAGGACGGCATCGGGTCCATCCAGTTCAGCCTCAACGTCCTGGCCCGCGTCTTCGCCGACGAGGAGGTCCGCGAGACCTGCTCCCGCTCGGACTTCGACTTCGAGGAGTGGCTCGACAAGCGGGGCACCATCTGCATCATCGCCTCCGAGGCCGACGCGGACCGCTTCGCCCCGCTCATCAGCTCCCTGATCGCCGGCGCCATCCACGCGGCGGAATCCCGCTACAACTCGACGGGCAAGCCCATCGACCCGAGCGTCGGCGTCCTCGTCGACGAGGCCGGCAACATGCTGCGCTACCCCCGGCTGCCCAACATCCTCACCACCGGCCGCGGCATGGGCATCACCATGCTGACCGTGTGGCACGACCTGTCCCAGCTCCGCGAATCCCTCGGCGTCCAGAAGGCCAACACCGTCCTGTCCGCGAGCGGCCTGCGCATGCTGCTGCCCGGCTGCGGAGACCTGGAGACCCTGCGCTACTTCTCCGGCCTGTACGGGCGGACCGAGGTCATGAAGACCAGCCACGGCCGATCCCGCGGCGAGCACTCCACCAACACCCAGGCCACCGAGACAGACCTCGCGCCGGTCCACTCGCTGCAGCAGCTCCCCGACTTCACGGCCATCGCCCAATACACCAACCTGCCGCCGATCAAGGTGAAGATGCGCCTCACCTTCCGCGACAAGGACCTCAAGAAGCTCCTCGCCGAGCCCAAGGCCAGCCCCGCCAAGAAGTAGAGCTGACGAAGACCGAGCCCAGGAGGCGCACGTGCCGGACCCGCTGAACCCCGCAGATCTCTGGCCGATGCCGCCCGGAGCCCCCCAGACGCCCGAGCCACAGCGCTGGGTGTGGGCGGCCATGGACCCCAAAGAGCGGCGGATCCGGATGCGCGAGCTCGGCGGATGGGTCGACTGGCTCCGCCGCACCTTCGAGCTCCACAACACGATCACGCACTGCTGGTACCGGCACTCCGCGGTCGTCGAACACCTCACCGCCCTCTACGCGGGCTGGCTCCGCACGTACGCCGGGGAGGAGGCACCTGGGCGCGAGCTTGCCGAAGCCGAGTGGATCAACACCCTGCACGCCTTCGTGCCGCGCCTGCAGCTCGCCGCCTGCGCGACCGGCACCCACCAGGACCCGCCGCTCATCGTCCCCCCGCCGTCCGGCAGCGACGAGGCCTTCGAGCTGTACCTGAAGCTCTCCGATGCGACGAGCGCTTCCGCCGTCCACCCGGCGGCCGCCGAGCTCAGCCGCCGCGAAGCCGAGCTGAACGCGCCGCTGTAGAGGAGGCTTTGTGTCCATTCACATCGAGCGCCCCACCTCGGCGGACACGCCCCAGGATGATCCGGCCGCCTCACCTGGTCCGCTGGCGCTTCCCGAGGGGGCGCAGTCAGTGGAGGAGGTGACGGGCTACCACGCCCTCGTCAAAGGCAGTGCGGTCACCGTGTTCGGCCCGGGCGGCGCCGAAATCGCCTCCGCTGCCCGCCGGGGGTACAACGACGCATTGGTGGGCCAGGTCGGTGACACGCGGCTGGTCAGCGACGGGATCGGGGACAGGCGGCTGACGCAGTTCGCCGTACTGGCCGCGCGCCACCACCGGGCGGCGGCCGACCCGGGCGTCCGCGACCGGGTGTGGGTGCGGTGGGAGGAGGACGGCGTCGCCACGGTGTACGGCACCGACAAACACGACGACGCCGACCGGCGGGCAGTGAAGGCCGGCAACCTGTACTGGTCGGGGCAGCGGCAGGGGTGGGCGACGGGCCGGAAATGGAACCCGGGCACCCGCGATCGCAACCTCGCAGCAGTGCTGCTGGCGTTCTCCCGGCAGGACCGCAACGTCGTGATCCTGGGGCCCGGGCAGACGCCGGAGGACCTGGCCGCCGCGCCGACAACGGTCGCGGCCCCGGTCGTTCCGGCACAGCAGGACCCGCCGGCCGCTGCAGCACCCGCCACCGTGCCGCCGGAGCCCGAGGACTTCACCGGCCTCTCGTACGAGGAGCTGGTGGCGGCGGAGGACGCCGCCGCGACGGAGCGGTCGCGGGCGTACAGCGTGGAGACGGATCAGCGGTACAAGGCGCTGCGGCAGGAGCGCGGGGAGCGCCTGCTGGAGCGGGTGGCGACGTCGACGGCGGTCACCGAGATGAGCGCTGAGGACTTGGCCGCCGAGGCCGAGTGGTGGCAGACGACGATCTACAAGACGCCGTTCCACTCCTCGGATGAGAACTTCCGGACTTTGGATCGCCGCAAGACGGCAGTGACCGTGGAGCAGCACGTCCGCATCGCCCGGACCATCCTGGCGGGTCCGGCGGTGGCTGACCTGGACGACGCGGCGGTGGAGAGCGCGTACGAGCAGATCGGGTCGACGTGGACGCGCCTCCCGGCCGACCACGAGCTCCACGACCAGGTCACCGATCGCCGCAAGGCCCTCAAGGAGGAACGGGTCACCCGGCGGGCGCGGTCCTACGGTGAACGGACGCCGGTGGGCGAGATGCCGCTGGAGGACCTGATCGCCGAGAGCGCCGACCTGGGGTCGCTCGTGGCGGGACACGCTGAGCAGTCCGCCTACTCGCACAGCGAGTCGGTTAAGGAGGCAAGAGCAGAGCGCCTGCGAGCCGTGGAAGCGGAGTGGTACCGGCGGGGCCTGGAGCAGCACCCGGGCGCCGCCCGCGCGACCCTTGGCCGGGACGTCAGCGGCCGCCGCGGCGTTCTGATCGACGGTTCGGAGCGCTCCTACGGCTACGTGGAGCGCCAGGGGCGGAAGTTCCGGTCCCTGGCGGGCTGGGACCAGCGCAGCAGCATCGGGGACTTCGACTCCGGGCCGGCGGCGATGGCCGCCCTGGTGCAGCGCTACGACCAGGACCCGGAGACGCTGCCGCGGCGTACGTGGGGCCGCGAGCGGGGGGTGATGCTGCCGGTCAGCTCCCATGAGCCGCTGGTGTCGTGGCTGCGGCGCAGGCCGGCGGAGCTCTCCCGCGAGTTCGATCGGGTGCTGAACATCCTCACCGACTACCAGCTGCCGACGCAGACGAAGGTGCTGAACCCGCTCACGAACCAGGTGATGCGGTCCTACCCGTTCACCTTCGAGGAAGGGCTGCTCGCGGAGCTGGCGCGGATCGCGGAGCGGACCACGGAGGACCTGCGCGAGCAGTCCCTCAACGATGGTCTGCCCAAGCGGGAGCGGGAGGCGGCCAAGCGGCGCATCCCGGCGATGGGCGCTGCGCTCATCGGCATCAACGCGGTGATCGAGCAGGTGCGCGCCGCCGGCGGCGACGTCGAGCGGCGCGGAGTGGACCCATCCCGGCTGGCGGCGCAGATGGCAGCCCTGGTCGGTACCGTCGACGAACACGAGGGAGGCGAGGCGGATGGCGACGAACAGCCAGTACGAGACGCTGCTGCGCAGGCACTGGGAGGAGTTCCGGCCGCGGGAGCTGGCGGCGATGGAGGACCCGGATCGGTTCTTCCGGACGCTGGGGGCGCAGATGGGCGAGGCGATCGCCGCGGCGGAGGAGGACCTGGAGGAGAGCCTGGAGCCGGAGACGGACTACCAGGCGCGGGTCGGCCAGATGCGGCAGATCGCGGCGACGGCGCGGGAGCAGGTGCTGCGCGAGATGCTGCCGCCGCCGGAGGACGCGGACGACCAGGCGGCGCCGATGGGTCCGGAAGCGGCGGAGCTAGCGGCGATCCGCAGGGAGCTGGAGAACCTGTAGCACGGTTCCGCCCCGATCCGGCCGACCTGCCGCGCGGCCCGTTGGCCCGCGCCGAGGCGAACCTCGAAGCCGTCAAAGTGCTGCGAACGCTGGAGGGCGACCGCCGCGGCGCCACCGCGGAGGAGAAGCGCGTCCTGGCCCGCTGGTCGGGCTGGGGATCGGTCCCGACCGTGTTCCTGGACGAGCCGGACCCCGATGAGCCGACCTACCGGCCCGGCGGGGAACGGGAGGGCAGCTTCGAGACGGATCACGCCCGCTGGGAGGCGTACTCCCGGGTGCGCGGCGAGCTGAGGGACCTGCTGGACCCCTTCGAGTGGCGGGCGGCGTCCCGGGCCGTGCTGTCGGCCCACTACACCCCGCAAGGCGTTGCCGAGGCGATGTGGCAGGGCCTGGCCGCCTACGGCTTCGACGGCGGGGAGGTCCTGGAGGCCGGCTGCGGCTCCGGCGCGTTCTTCGGGGTGGCCCCACAGGCCGCCCGGCTGACCGGCGTCGAGCTGGACCCCACCACCGCGGCGATCGCCGCCCGGATCTACCCGCACGCCAACGTGCTGCCCGAGTCCTTCGCCGACACCGATGCCCCCACCGGGACGTTCGACGCGGTGATCGGGAACGTGCCGTTCTCGCACCACACCCCGTTCGGCGAACGGCGCTTCGGCGCGGACGGGCAGACCCTGCACAACGGCTTCATCATCAAGAAGCTCGCGCTGCTGCGGCCGGGCGGCTACATGGCCGTGATCACCTCGCGCTGGACGCTGGACGGCGAGGACACCGCCGCCCGCCGGGCTATGGCCCGCTGGGGCGACCTGGCGGGTGCGTACCGGCTGCCGGCGGGCACCTTCGGCGAGACCGCCGACACCGACGTCGTCGTCGACGTGCTGGTCTTCCGCCGCCGCGCCGAGGGCGAGGAGCCGGGCGATCAGGGGTGGATCGAGGCGCCGGAGCGCGAGCTGGGCGGCGCCCGCCTGCACGTGAACGCCTACTTCACCGAGCACCCCGAAGACGTGCTGGGCCGCCTGACATCCGAGATGGGCCAGTTCGGGCCGAAGGTGACGGTGCAAGGCGACCCGGGCGCGGCTCCACGGCTGCTGCGCGAGCGGATGGAGGCCGCCGCCACCGCGGCGATCGCCGCCGACCTGGGCTACACGCCGCACGAGGACGGTCCCGACCGCGCGCCGCTGCTGCTGCAGACCGCCCGCGACAAGCACGCCACGGACTTCACCGGCCGCCTCTACACCGATGACCAGGCGCGGATCTGGCAGCACGTCAACGGCGCGGACCCGGTGCGGGCCATCACGGCGGACGGCGTCACTGGCACCGAACAGCTGCGGATGCTGCTGTCCATGCGCGACGTCGCCGGGGAGCTGCAGGAGCTGGACCGCACCGGCAGCGACCCGGACCGCGCGAGCGAGGTACGCGGCCGGCTCTCCCGGCTGCACACCGCATACACCACGGCGTACGGGCCGCTGTCGCGGCCCCGGCAGACCCGGCTGGCGCAGCCGACCGATGAGGCCCGGGCGGCCGCCCGCGACGCCGGCGTCGTCCTGGACGCCGAGGAGCGACTCCCCACGGGCTGGGGCTGGTTCCGCCAGGATCCGCACGCGGCCGTCGTGCTCGGTCTGGAGCACTGGGACCGGGCGAACGACCGGGCGGTGCTCTCCGAGGTCCTGACCCGGCGGCCGGGCGCCCGCCGCGGCGACCTGGAGCCCACCGACGACCCGAAGACGGCGCTGACGGCCGTGATGGGCGCCACAGGCGGCGTGGACCTGCCGCTGATCGCCTCGCTGCTGGGCACCACCCCCGAAGAGGCACGTCGCCGCCTGGGCACCGAGGTCTTCGACAACCCGGTCACCAGGAAACTGGAGCACGCCGGCGCCTACCTGTCCGGGCCGGTACGGCAGAAGCTGGACCAGGCCCGCGAGGCCGCGGCCACCGACCCGACGTACGCGGTCAACGTCGCCGCGCTGGAAGCGGCACAGCCGCCGCCGAAGTCCCTGGGGCAGTTCACCGCCCAGCTCGGCGCGCACTGGCTTCCCGCCCCTCTGGTGCAGGGGTTCCTGCGGGAGTACCTCGGCGACCCGACGCTCCAGGTCAGCCACAACGAGCGCTACGGCTGGTCACTGGCCGCCGGGAAGGTGCCCGACGCGATCAATGCGCTGAAGGGCACCGACCGACGCTCGGCGGTGCACATCGCCAAGGCCCTGCTCGGGCGGGCCTCCATGGTCGTGAACCAACTGGACGGCGTCGGGGTGGACGAGGACGCCACCCGCGCGATGCGCTACAAGGCCGACGCCATGCGGTCGGCGTTCGAGGACTACTGCACCGCCAGCACCGCCCGCGTCACACTGCTCACCGACGCCTACAACCGGCAGATGAACGGGCACGTCGTCCGCAGCTACGACGGCCTCGCCCCGACCCTGGCCGGGTTCACCACCGAGCGGACCCCGCACCCTTGGCAGCTATCGGGGGCCGCGCGGATGCAGTTCGAGCGCGGTGTGGTCCTCGCGCACGAGGTCGGCCTGGGCAAGACCACCACGATGGTGATGGGCTCGCAGGCTCTCAAGGCCTCCGGGCAGATCGCCAAGCCGTTCGCGGTCGTCCAGCCGCACCTGGCCCGGCAGTGGCTGGACGAGGCCAAGCTCCTTTACCGCAACGCCGACATCCGCCTGATCACCTCCGAAGACCTTGCCGGAGAGAACCGCCGCCCGGTGCTGGAGTGGCTGCGCTCGAACACCCCGGACCTGGTCATCTTCACCGAGGGCGCGTTCCAGTCGGTCCGGATGAGCCCCGAGCAGCAGGAGCTGTACCTCTTCCGCGAGATCGAGTCGCTCAAGGAGCAGCTGGAGCGCGAGCGAGGGGTGCCGCACAACGCGTTCGCGCTGATGAAGCTGGAACAGCGCCTGGCCACGGTGGAGGCCCGCATCCGGCGCAACGACGCGCCGATGCGCACCCCGGGCGAGGTGTACTGGGACGACCTCGGGTTCGACTATGCGCTCATCGACGAAGCCCACCGCTTCACGGCTGTCGGCTTCCGTTCGAAGGAGGCCGGTGGCGAGACCGCGAGCGTCCGCGCGGTGGACCTGCACCAAAAGCTCAGCTGGCACCACCAGATGGCGGAGTACGACGGGGGCCGCCCCACCGTCACCCTCGGCACCGGCACGCCGATGGAGAACTCCATCTTCGAACAGTATTCGGTCCTCGAACTGGCGGCGCCGTGGCTGCTGGACCAGTTCGGGGTGCACGGCCCGGACCTGTGGTCGGAGACCTTCGGGCAGAAGGTCCAGCGCATTGAGATGGCGCCGGACGGCAGCGGACTGACGATCGTGGAGCGGTTCTCCCGGTTCGTTTCGAAGTCCACGATGAAGACGATGTGGGGGCTGGCCGCCGACACCAAGACCGGCGACGAAGTCGGGATCGAAAGACCGAAGCTCGCCGGCGGCGCCCCCGAACTGGTGCTGGTGGAGCCGACCGCCGACCAGCGCTCCCGGCTCCAGTCCCTGGTGGCGAGAGGACAGGCGATCCACGCCGGCGACGTCACCCGCGAGGAGGACAACATGCTGGCCGTCTCCGGCGAGGGACGTGCGGTCGCGCTGGACCCCCGGCTGGTGGACGCCAACGCGCCCGCGGCGAACAAGCTGGTGACGGCGGCCGACATCATCGCGGCCGGCTACCACGCCCACAAGGAACACACCTACGCCGTCTCCAGCCGCGACGACACTCCGCACCCGGTTCCCGGCGGGCTGTTCTTCGTTTTCTGCAACAGCGGCACCCCCGGCAGCAAGAACAAGGGCGGCTTCGAGGCCTACGCCGAGTTGCGTGACCTGCTCGCCGCCCGCGGCGTCCCGCGCGACCTGGTCCAGTTCGCGCAGGACAACGCGACCCCGGAGAAGAAGGCCGCGATGTCCGAGGCCGCCAACAACGGCGGCATCGCGGTCCTCATGGGCTCCACCGAGGTCCTCGGCACGGGCTTCAACGGCCAGAACCGGGCCTACGCCCTGATGCACCTGGACCAGGACTGGACCCCGGCCAGCATGATCCAGCGCAATGGTCGCGTCATCCGCCCCGGCAACCAGCATGAGGAGGTGAACATCTACTTCCTGGCCACCAAGGGCAGCATGGACGCCTGGCAGGTCGGACTGCTCACCTCGAAAGCGGAGGGCCTGCGTGACATCCAGCGCCCGCCCGGCGTCGGTGACGACGACAACGACACCGTCGAAGAGATCGGCGCGAGCGACTGGGACTACGCCACGATGGCCGCCGAGATCGGCGGCAACCCCTTCATGAAGCAGTTCATGGAGGCCAAGATCCATCTCCAGGGCCTGGAGGCCGACCGCCGCAACGCGGCCGCCGACCGCGTCCGCCAGGCCGAACTGCTCCTCGCCAAGGAGACAGAACTCTCCAGCACTCGGCGTGCCGTCGCCGCCCGGGACGCCGCCCTGCCGAAGGTCACCGCCACCATCCGCGGCGGCGCCTTCCGCATCCGGATCGGAGGCCGCGACTTCGATCAGCGCGGCGAGGCCGGTCCCGTCCTGCGGCAGGCTGTGGCCGACGCCCTGCGCGGCCACAGCACCCTTGGGATGGGGCCGTGGACGAAGCTTGGCACCTTCGGCGGACTCGACTTCGCGGTGCGGCCGGAGATCCTGGACGGCGGGGCGGAGATCCGTGCCCACGTCGGCTTCCCCGACCTGCGGCACAGTGAATCCAAGTGCTCCATCGGCGACCTGGCCAACCCGCGGTTCGGCGGCACGATCATCGGCCGCCTGGCGACCGCGCTGGAGAAAGCAGAAGACCACCAGCTCATGGACCGCGAGCGCATGCCGGTCCTGGACGCCGAGATCACGCTGCTCACCGCACAGCAGGCCGCGGTCGACTATGGCCCGGCCATCGAGCACGCCCGCCGCCGCGTCGAGCTGCTGGACGCCGTCGTCGGGGCGATCACCGAGCGGGACAAGCTCCCCGAGCTGACCGAGTCCATGCTCGATCCGGAGAGGTACCGCACCCCGGACAGCCGCCAGAAGGCTGTTCAGGAACGCGCCGAGCAGCGCGCACCCCACCAGGCCAAGGTGGACCAGGTCGCGGCCGCCCTCGCCGCGTACGACCAGACGACCCCCGCCCCCGAACTACCCACGACCCTCGCCGCTGCGCCCGAAGCCACGACCCCCGGACCGATCGACGGCTCCGGTGACCGCGCGGCGACGGGGCATAACAGCGGCCCACCAGCGTCACGGGAACCGGCTGACGACAGAACCGAGGATCCGACAGCGCAGGCCGCGGAGCCGGACGGCGACGGGTACGGAACGACCGACCTGTTCGACGAGTTCGGGCTGACCCCGCCCGAGCGCTTCCCGGCCCGGGAAGAAGGCCCCGCGCCCGAACTGGGAGATACCGAGGGCATCCCCGAGGGCCAGATGACCTTGGAGGAGGTCCAGCCCACCATCGAGGCCTTCGCCCAGGAGGCGACGGCGCCCGCCGAGGCGGCGGTCACTGCCGAGCCGGAGCAGATCTCGCTGACTCCACCGGCCGAGCTCGCGGCAGCGGCCGATGGGCCGGCCGTCGCCGACTCCGACGAGACCGGACCCGCCGCTCCGCAGGAGGAGGGCCCAGGTGACCCGGTGGCGGTCCAGCGCGCAGAGCCCGACTGGTGGGACACGGCCGGTCCCGAAGAGCTCCCCCAGGGGTACCAGCCCTTCACGGACGTCTCCGTGGAACTCCACGAAGGCGACACCGTGCGCATCGGCTCCCGCCGCTACGCGGAAGACCGGCACCTTTTGTTCGGCGACATCACCGTGGCCGAGGGCCCCGAGCAGGACGGCTACTACGTCGGTCGCAGCGAAACGGGCGCCCGCAGCCGCCGCTTCCACCCGCGAGACATCGTCGCCGTGCCGGCTGGCTCCCGACTGGCGGTGGCTGCCGGGTCGGAGGAAGAGACGGCCGTACCCTCCACCGACACCACGGAGGGTCTCGCGGCACCTGCTGCGACGCCCCGCACCGAGCAGCAGCTCGGGCTGTTCGGTCCGCCTGAAACTGCCGCCCCGGCCGAGGAGCAGCCGGGGCCGGCTGATGCCGGCCGCCCCGCTGCCCCCGCCCCCGAGGCGCCTGCCGCCGCTTCCGCCCAGGGCGAGCCGTCATCGGCTCCCACCACGAACGGCGGGCGGCGGACCTTCTCCTGGGGTTTCGTCGACGGCGAAAGCATCACCTACCAGGGCCACGGGGACGGCCGCTACGAGCTCACGCTGCCCGGCGCCAGCTACCTCGTTTTCTACCCCTCCGTCGAATATCGGCGGGCCCACTATTCGGTGGCGCTCAACGACGCGCCGCTCGGGGTGACGCCGAAGCGGCTGCGGCGATTCGAGGACCCGGAGCAGCTCGTGCCCTGGGTGCGGGCGCACGCCTCCAAGCGGCAGACGGGGTACGAGTTCCGGGATGGCGCCTGGATCGAGGTCCCGCCGACCGTCACGACAAACGAGGGCCCCGAGCCCGACGCGGCGCCCACTCCCCCAGGGGAGATGACGCCACCGCTGGTCTCCGCGCCAGCCGCAGAGGAGATGCAGCTGGATCTCTTCGGCGCCCCCACCGCCGAGCTCGACCGGGCGGAAACGGACGAGGAGACGGCGCCTGGGCAGCCTGGCCCGCAGGCCCCGCCACCTGGGCCCGAGGAGTCGACCGTGACCGCCGAAACGGCGCAGGACGCCCCCGCACCCCAGGTCGAGGCAGGCCCGAAGGAGAGCCCCAGGGAGTCCACCGGCGAACCGGCAGGCGATGTGGAGCCGATCGGCGACCCCGGCGTCGACCAGGCCCACGAGGTCGACTTGGACCAGGCACCGGTGGCGCCCGAAATCCCGGTGGTCGAGACGGTCGAGGAGGCGGAGCCGCACGGCGCCCCGACCCCCGGCCTTCACGACCCGCTCGACGACTCCGTGCTCGAAGCCGTACTGGAATCCGCCGCCCGCGACGCCCGCGGCAGAAGGCCGGAAGCCGAGCCCGATCCCGGACAGCAGGATCACCCTGATCCCGTTTCCGACCCGCCGCACCGCACCGCAGACCCGCAGAACGCGCCGCCTGCGGCGCAGGACCCTATGGAGGTACCCACGATGGCCACACCAGCGGACCAGGTGAACGGCCTTGGCAGCAGGCGACCAGGCGACCACCTACCCAATAGGCCCTGGTGGACAGAAGCCGATGCCCCGGAGCACATGCGGCCCTTCCTGCCTCAGCCCGCCCCGCCAGCCGCTGCGGCGGCACCGCCCGGTGAGGCCGGTCACGACCTGCCCGAGCCCCCGGACAGCGTCGACTGGCCGGAGTTCGAAGAAGCACTGGCCGCCTGGGACGAGCTCGGCCTCCCTGTCCCGGCTGCGGAGGTCCGCGCCGCGGTAGCCGCAGACGTGGCCGTCCTGAGCCAGCGGGTGGAGCCGCCAGCAGCGGCGGAGCCCGCGCCGGTAGCCAGCGCGCCCGGCAGCCCGGACCCGGCGGCGCCCGCGGCCGCCTCCGCGCCGCCCGCCACACCACCAGCGCCCGCGGCTGCTCCCGCGCCGCCCGCTCCACCTGCTGCGCCGCCTGCCACGCCTGTCGTGGCACCAGCCGTTCCGGATGCGGAGGCAGCCGTCGGTACCGCCTTGGCCGGGGCTGACGCCCACGCCGAGAGTCTCCAAGGCCACCCCGAGTGGCAGCGAATCCAGAGCGTCCGCGGCGCCCTTGGACACGTCTGGGACGTGATGAAGGAGAAGGCCGGCGCCTACTGGGACACCCTGCGCGCCGACGTGCGGTTCCAGGGCTTCTGGAAGACGGCGGCCATCCGGGCCTGCGAGGCGATCTCGGTACACGCAGCGGCCCTCGCGAATCGCCTCCGCCCCGGCACAGGAGACCTTCCCACCGCCGACGCCCTGCTGAGGCTCTCCGACGCCACCATCACCTACAGCACCGTCGCGGCCGCCGAAGCCTCCTCCACGCCTGCGCCGCCGGTGGCCGAGAACGCGGCCGCCGCCGAGCCGGCGATGCAGCGGCTCGTCGAGCGGAGGACCCCGACGGCGTACGCCACCCGCGACGACGCCGTACGGGCCGCCGAAGAGGTCACGGCCCGCTTCCAGAAGTGGATCAACACCCCCATGGGGCAGGAGGCTCTTGGCTCCAGTCACATGAGGGTGATGGCCTTCCGGGACGCGTGGCGACAGCTCCCGCCGCACGACTCCGGGCCTGGTCCTGCCGTCGGCCCGTACGGTGTGGTCGCCGAACGTGCACAGGCGCTCGTGGCGATTGCCGTCAGGTCAGCCCGCTTCGCCCCCGCAGACGTCCAGGCCCTGCAGGGCCTGGCGCAGGCGGCCGAGAAACACTCCGCCCGCCTCTCGGTGACCCTGCCGCCCGGGACAGCCAGGCCAGCCCAGCGGGTGGCCGCGCCGGCCCCGCGAGTTGCCACCCCCACGGCGCCCGCGGCCCGCACCCCCCGGGCATCGGCTTAGGCCGCCGGCTGTGCCGGGCAGCTTTTGCCCGGCACAGCCACCCGCAAGGGCGCGGCCGCCAGCTACATGGCGGAGCGCAGCATCCCTGCCGTCTTGGCCATGGCGGCCTTCGTCGACTCGTCGGCAGCAGTGCGCGCGGCGTCCTCCAGCAGCAGGGTTGCCGCCTGGAGGAGCCCGACGTGCACGGGCACCGTCTCCAGCCCCGTGAGCGCGGCCATGGCCTGGTCGGTGGCGCTCTGCGGGATAAGGCTGCTGACGCCCCGTTGGGCGTGTATGGGTGTGCTCACCAGGTGATTGTTGCGGATCGGAGTGCTGAACCCGTCGCACGAGAGCAGCTTCGGCTGCCTCACCGGCGCATCCCCGGACGGCGGCCGATCACCAGGTCGGTCGGGACATGCGCCCGGGGCAGGACTCGTTGCGGAGCCTGAACCGGTTTCGCGGTGATCCACTTCTGTTCCTGGGCGATCGACCGATGGGCGGCCGCGTCGAGCATGGCCCGTGGCACGGGAGTGCCCGCGCTCTGCGCGGTGGCCAGGAGGGCGGCCGCGCCCTTCTGTTCCGCGCCCATCACCGCCGAATAGGCCCCAGTCAGTGACTCGACCTGTCGGGGGTGGGCGGGGTAGAAGCGCCTGTCCTTGTCGAGGCTGGGGGGCCGGTAGTCGGCGGAGTTGGTCACCAGGCCGGTCTCTGCCCGCCGGACGACCCACGGGGCGGCGGCGGCCATCTGCCAGCCGGTGGCGGAGAGCCGGTACGCCGAGGCGGCAAGCGCCCCCTCGCCCCCGGCATCGGCGACGATGTCAGCGGCCGGCCGGGCCGCTCCCGGCGGTTGCTCGGGAGTCCACTGGGGGCCGAACAGCAGCTGGCCCAGGCGTACGGCACTGGTCCGGGAGATCACCACGGCGGGGTGGGGGTCGGTCGACGGCATCTGGACGACCCTGCCCTGTTGGACCTGGGCGTAGCCCGGTGGCGGGAGCCGGGGATGTTCCCGCGGATCACCGGTGTCCACGACGTCTTCCCAGGCATCAGCGGCGGCCCTCCAGGTCTTTGAGGACTCCCTCAGTGCCGTGGCGGCGTTCTTGAGGCTGTCCCGGACCGCGCCGTCCGCCGTGTCCTGCGCGACGTGCAGCAGTGTCCGGCCCGCCAGCAGCCGACCCATGGCGTTCCAGCGGGAGATCTGCTTGAGGTCCGACCCGCTCAGCCGCTGCTCCGAGCGGTCGTGCAGAGCGCCGTATGCGGCGCGCGAAAGCCGCTCACTGTCCTCGGCAAGGCGAGCCGTCACTGCACTGGTCGCATCCGTTGGCGCAGCCTGGACCGGTTCCACGGGAAGGGCGGCCGGGAAGCTGGCCACGTCGTGATCGGCGTCGCGGGTCGACGCCCGTGCGTAGACGGACGCATGGTCGAGGGAGGTTCTGGCCTGCTCGAAGGCGTCGATTGCGCCGGGATGTTCGGCGCCCTGGGCGAGCCGGTGCACGACGTGTCCGGCCTCCCAGGCGACCTCGGAGTACCGCCGGGCGAGATAGTCGAAGGCCTTCTGATGCCGCAGAAGGTAGGCGTACGGCGTCAGCGGGGCACGGTCGGGGCCGAGATGGCTGTTGATCGTGTCGCGCACGGCGCCCATGGCCTGCGTCGCGGAAGCGATCCGTTCCGCAGCCGGCCCCCCCTCTCCCTGCTGCGGGGACAGGTATCGGCGAGCGGTGCCCAGCGATTCCCGCGCACGCCCCAGACAGTCCTCTAGGTTTTGCTCCGCCCTGGTCAGGTCCCGCTCTTCGGTCGTCGGCGCAGGCGTGTACGCCCGCGGACCGAGACCCTTCTGCACCTGTGCCAGCAAGCCGTCGACTTCGCCGGCCAGGGCGGCCCGCTCGTCAGCTGCGACGGACGCGAGTGGAGTCTGCGCCACCTCCTGGAGGCGGGCGACCGCGACGTCGAACAGCTCCCCGAGTGTCGCCACCTCACTGCCCCCGGACTGCGGCCAGTGCCACGGCGGCGCCGGACGCCAGATCCTTGACCTGACCCAGGGCGCGCGAGGTCCCTTCGTCTACCGTCTCAGCGGCCGACAGACGCGTCAGCGAACTGCTGACGCGTTCCAGGAGCCGTACGTACGGGGCGAGACCCGCAGGGCCGGGCTCAGGCGGCGGAGCCGTGACCGGCCTGCCGGTCTCCGGGAGCGGGAGGCGATCCCGTCCCTCCGAGCACTTCTGCGCGGCGATCATCGCCTGAAGCTCATCGCTGTCTTCGTCGAACGTGATGCTGTCGCACAACCCGGTGGTCATGCTCAAGACGTCCCAGGCCGCCGCCAGCACCGCGGCCGCGTCCTCGGAGTCCAGCAGTGTGTCGAGCCTCAGCAGTGCTGATGTAGACATCAACATCCCCTCCTACGTGTCGGAATGGGGATGATCGTCCCACCCTGATCGCGACCGGCGAGCCGGCCTGTGGATAAGGCCCGCCTTGTGGATAACCCCGCGGGACTGGACACCTGGGGGGTGCGTCCCCCCTTGGTGGCGGATTCGGAGCTCGGCCGTGTCGCCACCTGCGGTACCGGCATTGACTGGCCATGAACACCATCAAGCGCGCGGCGGCGGCCGCGCTGGCCGTGGCGGCAGTAGCGGCACCGGCCGCGTCCACCGCCACGGCCGCGCCGGCCTACAAGTGCGCGAGTAGCACGCAGGACATTGACGACAGCAGCTATGACGGGCCGTGGCCGGACAACTGGACGATCACGGTGAAGACGTGCGCGGCCCGCTCCGGAGGCACCGTGTACGCCTACGCCGAAGCGAAGTGGGACGGCCCCGCGTTCCGCGAGGTTGACGACTCGACGATCTTCGACGGAGCCAAGCTGCGGTTGCAGATCAAGCAATCTCGGGAGGGTGCCGACCCCGTGGTGGTCGAACGCGACTTCACCGCGATCGAGGGCCGGCTGGAGGACAGCACGTCGAACGCCAACTACGACGGCCATTACCGAACGCCGACGATCAGCCACAGGGCTGGCCCCGGCGCCCTGGCTGACTCGGTTCTGTTCCTGGACTGGCACGGTGACGGCCGCGGCTACGGGCGGCACGACTACACCGGGTCCCCGACAGTTTGATTGACCTGCTGCTTTGGGTCAGTCGCCGGGGTCGGACACGTCCTCCTGGCCGTGACGGAGGATCGGCAGCAGGGTCTCGGCGGCGTCGCACCCGGTGCACGCCGCCGTGCCGGGCCGCGAGAGAGCATCGAGCGCCGCCATCGTCTTCACCGCTACCGCGTGGTCGGTGGCCAGCCGACAGCCCTCGGCGTGGACGGTGGCGGCCCGGCTGCGGGTCCGGCCGTCCAGGAGCCATGCCCACCGGCTGGCGGACGCTGCCGCAGTGGTGGGCCTTGGGGTCTTCGGGATCCCGTCCAGGCTCACCCCGGGGATCGGGCGCAGCTGGTCGGAGGTCACCCACGTCCCGTACTCGGCCGCCTCAACGCCGCCGCCGACGGCGGTCTGCCACATGGGCACGCCGATGCGGTACATCCACAAGCCGCTGTCGAGCTGCTGGCGTTCGTAGAGCCGTACGCGCTCGATCTGCTGTCCGTCCGGCAGGAGCAGCGTTATCGGCACGGGCGGTGGTGCAGGGTCGGTCACGGTCAGGTGCGGGCGAGCTGCTCCTGCCGGGCCTGCTGGCACGGCTTGCACAAGGGGTTCCCACCGTGGCCGTAGCGGCATGTTTGCTGGTGGCACCGCGCGCAGGGTCCGGTCTGACTGGAAGCCCAGGTGACCGGTACGACCTGCGGGCGGGGCTTGGTGATGGTCTGCTCGCTCATGCTGCCTGCCGTTCCGTCGGGGCCGAAGTGTGGTTGCGGGCAGCGCGGCGCAGCTCGACGCCGCCGGCCCGCCAGCCGGTGGGGCCCGCCCAGGAGGGATGGGTGCACAGGCGCCCGGAGAGGTCGATCAGCCCGCGCCGCAGCGTGGTCGTACCGGCTCCGGCGGGCGCCTGCGCGAGATCCGTGTAGGTCTGCTGCCACGCACTTTGGAGGGCGAGCAGGTCATCGGGGAAGCGGAACGGTGCTCTCACACCTCAAGTGAAACATGTGTTCGATTTCCTTCGCCAGGTGACCCGCCAGGGTTCAGCGGCCGTAGGTCTGGTGGCACAGCGCGGTGACGGCCGGGCTGGTGACGCCGTGCGCCGCGCGGCACAGCTCCGCCATGTCCGCGCCGCCTCCGGCTGCGGGTCGCACCGGGCGGTGCGGTGCGGGCGTGCGGCTGCTCGGCCGCGCCTTCGCCTTCGTCTTGGGCTTGGTCTTCGCTTCGGAGCGCGGGGCCGGCCTCGGCAGGGCGGCTCGACGGGGCCGGGCCGGTCCTGGCCCGGCCGTCCGGCGGGGCGCGGGCCCGGCATGTCGAGCTTCGCCGGATGCATCGCGGGCCACGGCTGCAGGGCGGTAGGGGCCGGACCTGGCGCCTGGCTCAGGAGCAGGGCGGGCCGGGCCGGCAGACGGCAGGGGGGAGAGCGGCAGTGCTGTCCCGGTATCGACCGGGCAGGCCGGGGCGCGGCCGGGTGTTTGTGGTCTTCGGGCACCACGGCGCGGGTGCCGGCGGGCGGGGCCGGGGCGGTGTGGACGGTGACACACCCGGAGGCCGCGAGCAGGGCGGCAAGGATCAGAGGCAGAGACCAGCGGCGCATGCCGTCACCGTGGCGCACCCGCGCCTGTCAGAGCCCCAGCAGCCCCGACGCGCCCCTCGGATGGATGACGCGCCCAGGCGTCCATCGGGCGAGGCCCACGTGAGCTGGCAGACCCTGGAAGGGGGCGACCGTGAGGAGGCCCGGGGTGACGCTGAGACCACCGGTTGAGCCCATGCTGGCCCAGGCCGCAGAGTCGGTACCGGGCCCGGGTGTGATCCGTGGCGGTGTGGCGTTCGAGCAGAAGCTCGACGGCCACCGGGCCCTGCTGTTCACCCCGATCGAGCGGAGCGGTCGGGTGCTGCTCCAGACCCGGCGCGGATCGCTGGTCCAGGACCGGTTCCCCGACCTCGTCGCCGCCGGGCAGCAGTTGCCGGGCGGCCTGGTCCTGGACGGCGAACTGCTGGTGTGGGATCCCGAGGCCGGCGCGTTGTCATTCGAGGCGTTGCAGCGCCGGTCCGCCGCCCGCGGCCGCAGCGCCCCGGGCCTCGCCGCCCGGTGGCCGGCCTACTACGCCGCGTTCGACCTGCTGCAACTGGACGGGGCGGAGCTGTTGAACCTCCCCTACCGGGAGCGCCGCGCCCGCCTGGAGACCCTGTTCACCGAGCACGGACTAACGGCCCCATGGACGCTCGTCCCGATGACGACCGATCCGGTCAAGGCACGCGAGTGGCTGGAGTCCTGGACCGACGTGTCCGGCGTCGAAGGCATCCTGATCAAGGGCCTGAACCAGCGCTACCTCCCTGGCTACCGCGGGTGGACGAAGATCCGCCGCCGGGACACCACAGAGGCGATCATCGGCGCGATCACCGGCACCCTCGCCCGCCCCCAGCTGCTCCTCCTCGGCCGCCATGACCCGGCGGGCCGGCTGCGCGCGGTCGGCCGGACGGTCCCGCTGCGCCCGGACGCGGCCCAGCAGGTCGGCGAGCACCTGGCCGCCGCGGGCCCCGAGCATCCCTGGACTGGGGTGCGGTTTACTGCGGCGTGGGGGAGCCATGACGTTCTGGACGCGGTGCTGGTCCGGCCGGAACTGGTAGCAGAGGTCAGCGCCGATCGGGCCGTTGACCGGGGCGTTTTCCGCCACCCGCTGCGCTTCAAGCGGCTGCGCGTGGACGTGACGGTGGAGGACGTGCCGCGGTTCGGAGATGGCGGGGCCGCGGCCGCTGGCTGAGTGGCCCCCTGGGGCCAGGGCCACCCTCACCGTGACCAAAGAACAGCCAGTCAGCGGTCGAACCGGACTGAGCCGTCACAGCCTCGCCGGGCGGTGAGAACCGGCAGCGAGATCCGAGGCGGCATACAGGGGTCCGCCCGCAGCGTGTGCATTTGCTCGTGAAGTACGCCGAGACCGGGGAAGAGGGCGTACTCCCACATCAGCGTGGCGCGGCGGTTCTCGGGAAGGTCGTTGAGCGACGGCACATGCAGCAGCCTGCCGCAGGGGTCTGACATCTCAGCGACCGCGCGCTCGTGGGCGAGGGACGTGCCCCACGCTCGTCGGACACCTACGCAGTCATACCCGGCTTCCGTGTCCTCGGCCCCAGGGGGCCTGCGGGCCGGGTCCGGGCACGACGCTCCCCTGGCATTCAGGAGAGCTGAGTGGGCGGTTGAGGTACCTCCGCACCCCGCCAACCGCGTGACACGTCCGTTGGGGGCTGACGTTCGCGGGCTGAGGTCGAAGCGGGGTCCGGAGCGGGCTCGTGCGGTGATCAAAGCAGGGCTTCGGTAGAGCAGGCGATCGGCCGCTTCGCAGGTCAGGGTGCGTTTCGCGGCACTGGAAACGGAGGTCCCGCGCGCCAACTGCAGGGAGAGATCAGGGTGGGGACGTCTGGCGGGCGCTGTCAGGGCCGGCCCTCGGCGGTCAGGACGGCCGGCCTTCGAGACGTGGCTCGGCGTACCCGCCGCCGCGAGCGGCGTTGTGCTCAAATGACTTGGCAGCCGGGAATCCGGTGCCCAAGATCGCGCCCAGCGCCGGGAAGAACTGCTGCCCGTCCTCGAACTGCGGCGTGGTGGTCCACGTGAACGACTCGCAGCCGCGCATCGCGCGTGCCATCATGCGCGTTGCGTAGCCCTGGCGCTGCCACTCGCCCGTCACCCGGATCTTCATGATGTGGCCGCGGCGGCACTCGGCGCAGGACTGCCAGGTGAGACGGGCGAAGTCATAGCCGCTGCGCTCGCAGACCCGGAGCTGGTGGGGCCCCGCCCCGTTCCTCGGCGCGTAGTACATCCAGAAGTCCTCGGTGCGAGGCCGCAGGAGCGTCGCGAGTTTCCACTGCCGCTCGGAGAAGCCGGTCGGCGGCGGCGACCAGTGATCAGCCGGAGTCATGCGATCCCCCTTCAGAGCGCGTCCGTCGCGCGCCAGTTGATCCTCTCGCCCGCCCCGGCTCCCGCCAAGAGGCCCAGTGGCGCAGATAACTGCCCTGTTATCTGCGGGGCGGTGACCGCCGACCTGGGAGCACGCGCCCCGGCGACGACATGAAGAGCACCCGTTATCTGTGGGAGCGCTGTGGCCGCCGTCGTGCCCCTGCGGACGACCGGTGCCGGAGCGGCCACTGTCCGGTCCGTCGCCGACCGGTTCCTCGACACCATCACGGTGTCGAGGGGGTGATCCAACGAATCGAGGGGGCGAAAACGGTCGAGGCGGCCTCGCCGTGTGGGCGGGGCCACCTTCGAGGGGCGTGGGGCGTCAGGAAGCGGGCGGCTCAGCGTCGGCTGGGTCACATCACTCCATGGGCTGCTCCCGAGCGTCCGTGATGCCACCCGGCACGTGCGGGTCGAACCGGCCGACGCGCATAGCCTCGATGCACTGCAGGACGCGGCCGAAGGACGTCAGCCCGTACGTGATGTATCGCGTAGGTGAGTCCCCGAGCACGCTTTCACGCTCGATGGGAACGCCGCTCATGATCGCCGAGTACGTGTCACGCGCCTCGTGCCCGGGGTGAGCCCCGATCCACGCCATCTCGACGTCCGACGCGAACTCGTTGGCGGACGTGCAGGTGTACTGGTTCCAGTCCTCGACGGGCTTGGTCGGGTCGAGCGCGGCGATCGTGCGTACCTGTTTGATGCAGCGCTCGTAGATGCGGGACAGCTCGGCGTTCAGATCTTGGCTCATCAGGGTTCTCCCTCCCCGCGCCGGACCATCCGGCGACCGGTGGACCCTGCCCCAGATGGCGGTGGAACAGTCGCACCGCCACATACGCGATCCAGTGGGCCGAGGGGGCGAAAGCGGTCGGCTCACGTTCTGTTCACGCGGGCCTCCACGACGAGCGCGAGAGTGGATACGGCGATGAAGGCCCCGCCGCCCGAGCCCACCGCGACAAGCGCCGGCGCCTCCAGCACCCTGAGGGCAATGCCGGTAGCCATACCTCCGATCACCCCGACCAGCAGGGCGATTGCGATGGACAAGAAGCGGATCTTGCTCTGGGCCTGCTCAAGGCGTACTGCAGTAGCGTTGGGGGGAGTCAAGGTGTCCTTCTCCTTCACAGGGACCGAGGGAACCGACGACGCGGAAGGGGAGACCCCGCGCGGCCAGCCGTCCAAGCAAGGGCCACGCCAAGGTCTCCCCTTCGGCGTACCGTCGGGGTTTCTCTCCATGAGGCTATCGAGTAGTTGCCTACGCGCGTAGATGCTGCAATCCATTAAAGGAACGGAGGCGAAAACGGTCGATTGCGCCCCCCGATCGGGATCCATTCCACCGAATCGCTCAAATGGGTGAAAATCAGCCCTAGAGGGGTCTGCGATCCATTGGAATCCGTTCCGTACTTGCGCCTCCCCTTTTCGCCCCCCTAGAGTGTTGATCGGACGCCGAAGCCGCCCCGGCCCGGCCGAACCGAGGGGGAACCCCATGCCCTTACCGCGCTACGTCCTCGCCCCGGCCCACCTCACCGGCGACGTCTTCGGCTGGCAGCTCAACCGCGACGGCCTCTTCCTGGACGCCCACGAGGGCTTCCAGGAGAACTTCGACCGCGACGTCGAGGCCGCGATGGACTGGGCCGAGCAGATCATCGGTACGCGGCAGGACTGGCGGCACACCCGCGAGGGCGGCCCGGACCGGTGGATCGCCGCCGACGACCGTGCGGCGGCCGGCACCGACGTGCTGCGCTCCGTGGAGCCCGGCACGCTCCTGGTCGCCGTCGGCCCCGGCGCCTCGGGCAAGAGCACCTTCGCCGCCGAGGCCGGGATCGTCACGGTGGTCTGCCTCGACTCCCTGCGCCAGCAGCTCGGAGGCGACGCGGGCGATCAGTCCCTCACCCCGGCCGCCGTGGCGGAGCAGAACATCCTGTTGGAGAAGCACCTGAGCGAGGGGACCACCCTCTACCTCGACTCCACGAACGTGGAGGTCCGCGTCCGCGCCGAGCTCGTCGGGCGGGCCCGCCGCCACCGCCGTCCCGTGGTCGCCCTGCGCTTCCTCCCGCACTTCGACACCTGCCGGGCCCGCAACCGCGCGAGGCCGGCCAACCGGCAGGTGCCCGACGACGTCCTCGCCTGGCAGCACGCCCTCGCGCACGCGGCCACCCCCAAGGCCCTGCTCGCGGAGGGCTTCACCGCCGCGCACAACATCGTCACGCCCCTCTGACCAACCCACCCGACCGATCACCACCACCGAGGAGAACCCCGTGAGCCAGAACCCCGCCCGTCACCTGTCCGACGCCGCTGAGGGCATCCGCGCCTTCAACCACACCTCCCGTGCCGTCGGGGACGACTGGGTGTACCCGGGCCACGCGTACGACGCGGTCGGAACCCTCTCGCACCTGGTCGGGATGCTGGAGCAGGCCATCGGGCAGTCAGTCCGGCCGGTGATGCACACCTACGAGCACGGCCGGGTGCGCATCGACGGCAACGGCGACGCCGACGCGAAGGTGGCCGAGCTGGTCGCTGCCCTGCATGACGCCGAGGCCGCCTCCGCCGCGCTGACGGCCGCCGTCCAGCGGATGCACAATGCCGTCTCGCCCATGGGCCTGGACACCACCGGCATCCCGGAGTTCGAGGACGACGAGGACGACCAGTGACGGACCGTCTGTACCTGCGGCACTCGACGGACAAGCAGACCGACGCCCGACAGCGGCACGCCCTCGCGGCTCTGCTCGCCGCCGGCGCCCCGACCTACGAGGACCCGGCCACCTCCAGCCGCGTCCTGTCCCTCTACCGCGCGGGCTTCAAGCAGCTGCTCGACGAGGCCGCTGTCGGCGACACGATCCGGATCGCCGACGCGGCCCGCCTCTTTCGGTCGGTCGCGGACATCATCGCCCTGCGGCCGGTGCTCATCCGGCGCGGCCTGCACCTGCGGGTGGAGTCGGGGCTGCTGTCCGGCATCGACCTCGCCTCGGACGACCCGGGCACCAAGATGATGGTGAGCGTGCTTGCGGCGGTGCTGGAGTTCCAGCGCGACATGATCTCGGAGAACACCCGCGAGGGCGTCGCCGCAGCCGAGGCCGCCGGGAAGACGCTCGGGCGTCCGGCCGCGCTCGACGAGGGCGAGGTGGTCGAGCTGGTGGAGGCGTACCGCGAGGGCACCGCCGTGAAGGCCCTCGCCCGGCAGTACGACATCGCACCAAAGACCGTCCGGCGCGTGCTGGACGCCGCCGGGGCCCGCGAGGTGCCCGGCGACCTGTCCTCGCTGCTCGACGGTGACGACCAGGACGACGTCGCCGACGACCAGGAGCAGGCGGCCAACGCCGATCCGACCGTGGTAGTCGACGTGCCCGGCCTGGTCGCCGAGCACCTGGCCGACGTCGCCGATGACGCGGTCCGCCGGGCCTTGGCCGCCGGGCAGACGATCCGCCGGGGCCAGGGCTACTCAGTGCGGATCACCGCCCCGGTCAGCGTGCACCGGGCGATGATCGAGCACTCCGCGACCGCGCTGATGCAGTCGCCCGCCGGCCGCAAGGCCCACCGGATCCACTCCGATCGCGTGACGGCCGTACGGATTGCGGCCTGAGCGTCAACGTCCCGCCGCCGCTGGCTCCCACACCAGCGGCGGCTCGCCGAAGTCCCCGCGCCTGCCGGTGGTGCCCGATACCGTTGTCGGGCACCACCCGGCCAGCCGCGTACTGCCGGTCGCCGCTCCGCCCGCGCCCACGCCGCGGGCAGCCCCGCAACGGGGGCGGCCAAGGTCTCCAGGGGCCCGCGTAGATGATCACGGTGGCGCCCTGATGTGCCCTGTACTTCCTTCTGTGGCCCCTGACGTACGGCCGGAGGAGCGTGGGTCTGTCCGGCTGGGAGACGTCATGCCGAAGAAGCAGTCGACCGCCGCGAAGCGAGCACGCACCGCCGCCCGCGCCGGCGCCAAGTACACCGCCTCACTCCGGCAGCAGCCGGGCGCCCATCCGCTTCCCCCTCACCTCGAACTCGTCGACGAGCAGGCGCTGCCCGAGGGCGAGCGCATGGTGGTGGACTGCCTGCGGGCGCTCGCGGCCGAGGGCAGGCGGCTGCCGGTGCACCAGGCCGAGCCGGACCCGGAGGTGGTCGAGGCACGGATGCGGGCCGAGGGGAAGGGCGGCAGCCCGCAGTGGCAGCGGTGGGCGTCGGTGGAGGCCGCCGTCGACGGCTACGTGCTGCGCGAGACCCAGTACGGGCCGAACCGCTCCGGCTACACCTCGACCAGCCGCGGGCCCCGGGTGCCGGTGCCAGTGCGCATGGCCGACGGCACGGTGACCGTGATCGCGATGCCGGAGTGGGCCCGCCTGGACGGCTTCCAGTGGGTGTGGGCGCACACCGGCTGGCCGGTGGAGGCGCCCGGCCGGATCGTCCACCCGCCGCAGGACTTCTTTCCGGCGCCGGAACTGCGCTGGCAGGTCGCGGTCTGGCTCGACTTGAGCCGCGAGGACGGCCGGGTTCTCGGGGAGGACTACGGCGGCAGCGCTTCGAGCTGGCAGACGGTCGGCTGGTGCACCAGCCGCGAGGACGCCCAGATGATCGCCCGTGCGTACACCTCGCACCGCGACCACTACGCCCGCGCCGACGTCATCGAGCACGGCACCGACAACGGCATCGTCTCTCTCACCAGGGACACCTACCTCCCGGCCTCGGACGCCCCCGAGCGGCCCCGCCCCATCACCGCGCCGGGAACGCGACCGGCCTCGCCGGACCGGTCCGAGATCCCGGAGCCCTCTTGGTCCACGGCCCACCGCAACCCGCCGAACTCGTCGCTGATCGTGTGGACCGGCACCGGCTGGCGCACGCTGGTGTGGACCGACTGGCAGTCGGCGAACATCGCGGCCGTGCTCGGGATCGGCGCCGGCGGCCCGTACGAGTGGGCCGAGGACTGGGGGCCGCGCCACCCCGACCGGGACCTGCACGACTGGACCCAGGAGGGCCGCGAGCTGCACCGCCGGTTCCCGGAGACCACCTACCCGGAGCGCACGGAGCTGATCGACGCCTGGCGCCGGGCCAAGGAGGACGCCCTGGTGGACGCGCTCGCCGAGCGGGGCGGTCTCACCCGGGAACAGGCCGTCGCCCGCCTCGCCCAGGGCGGCGAGAAGTACCGCGAGGTCCTGGACGTCGGGCAGGCCGCGATCTCCCGGGCCCTGCACACCGCCCGCCGGGCCCTGCACACCGCCCGCCGGGCCCTGCACACCGCCCGCCGGGCCCTGCCCGAAGGCCCCGAGCGCACAGCGGTCCGGCACGCCCTGGACGACCTGATGGACCGGCATCTGCTGCCGCCGGATGCCGAGCGCATCGCGGGCGAGCAGCTCGACAGCGAGATCGAGAGCACCCGATCCCCCTCGACCACCGCCTGGTGCCGCCGTGCCGTGACCGAGTACGTCAGCCCCGCCGGCGACCCGGCCGCCGCCGGGGTCGAGGGATTCCGTCCGCAGGACACCACCGCGGCCTCATGACCTCGTGACCGCCTGCCCACCGCGAGAGCCCCGCACCGAATCGGTGCGGGGCTCCGGGCTGATCGGCATCCTGTAGCCGCAAGGTCTGGGGCCGATCAGTCGAACCCGATACCCGGGCACACGGGTTGCGCCACCATGTCGGCCATGCCGAACACCGCGTGGACCATCGCTGTCGCCGCCGTCACCGCCGTGGTGGCCGCCACCGCGACCGGGCTGACCGTCACCCCCAGGCTGGACGCCCGCAAGAAGCGCATCGGGGATGCTCACGCCGCCCGCGACAGCTTCAACACCCACCTGACCACGGTCCTCATGGCATCCGCGAGGCTTCGGAACTTCCATCTTCCGGAGGCCGATGACCCCGCCTGCACGCCAGTCGTCAGGGAACGGCTGACTGCCGAGCGGGAACGCTGGCTGCAGCAGATCGACGAGGCCACCCAATGGATGAACGACCACGTCGCCACGTTCGCTGGCGGATGGCCCTCCCGCAGCCTCATCGACCTCGCCGTCGCCTACTCCGGCCACGCCCGGATGCTGGTGCTGTCCGAGCGCGAGGAGACCACCAAGCTGGACCTGCTGGGAGCCCTGACCCTCCCCATCCAGCGCCAGTTCTTCGGCTTCTGGTGGACCCGAGCGCGGCACTTCCACGCCGATCGCCGGAAGTTCGCCGAGACCATCGCACGACTGACGGCGTAGCCGCCCCTCAGTGCCCCCTCAGGCCGCGCCTGGCACCCGCACCTGTCAGGTGTCCAGGGGGCGGAACTCGTCCACGCTGGCCGTGATCGGGTCGGGGGGCGATGCACTCGGCGACGGTCCGACGGTGGGGTGGTCACCCCTGCAGGGCGGATGTCAGCGATTCGCTGACATTTGTGATGTGTCAGTGAAATGCTGACGTCATGGCAATGGATGAAGTGCAGCGGCGCGAACTCCACGACGCGGCCCGAGAGCTGCTCACCGACCGCTACTTCGATGGCAGTCCCTACTGGGACCCCTTTGAGGCGATGCGCAAGGTGCATACAGCGGCGTTCGGCTACGCCCCCGGCGGCAGCGGCCCGGTCCCGCAGGAGGACGTCCTGGCCGCGCTCACCCAGGTGGCTGAGGCGCGGCAGCGCCTCGACACCCTGGAGCGGGGGCTGATCGAGCAGGCCCGAAGCAGTGGTGCGTCCTGGCAGAAGCTGGCGGATGCTCAGGGATTCGCCACTCGGCAGTCCGCGGAGACCAGGGCGCTTCGCCTGCAGCGAGCCGCGAGCATCTCCGGCGGCCGCGACGTCGCCGCGCAGCGACTGTCCCAGGCGCGCAAGAGGGCGGGGGAGGCCTGGTGCTTGGAGTGCGAGGACCGTATCCGCGACCTCTGCGACGACCTGGTGGATACGGCCGCTGCGTGGCCGCACCTCACGTCCGACCCGTACGCCGCCTCGATCGTCCACGAACTGGTCGCCACGCTGACCGCCGGCGGTAACGGGGTGGCGTTGATGCGGACCTTGTCCCGTCTGCACCGCTTCCTGTCGCCCTACGGCAAGCCGCAGCCGGAGCCCTGCGGGCGGCAGGCAGCCGCGGCCGTGAAGGCCCGCAACGAGTTGAAGGCTCTGGTCGTCGAGCGGGAAGCCGCGGAATCCAGCGTCGGCTCCGCCCGCGAGGCAGGCCGGTGACGGCGTAGGCGCCCGAGTCCCTGGGCCCGGCTTTCGCGCCGGGCTCTGCCTCGCCCGCTCCACCGCCCTCGGCGCAAGAAGCCCACAAGATCGTTCTCGCCGGGCGTTTCTGTACCTCAGCTACGTGCACCCGTCTGGCCTGGGCCGGAACTCAGCCCACGGGTTCCTTCTCGGTGGCCTGCGCGGGAATGGGGGGAACCTCACCGCGCGACACGACCCGCTTGTGCCGCTCGGTCCTGGCAGTGGCCTTCTCCCGCTTCTTCCTCTCGGCGGCGGCCCGCTTCCTCGCCACTCGGAGCCGCTTGGCGGCTTCCTCGTATCCGGCCGCGATCTCCTCGAAGGCGGCGTCGGCCTCAGGGGCGAGCCTTGACAGCGCTTCGATATCGAGGCCTTCGACGGCCACACGCGCGGCCTCGGCTCGGCGGTGGACCTTGGCGAGAGCGGTCGGGATCGCGCGGGGAGCGGCCGGGCGTGGCGTCGTCTGAAGCTCGCTTCCTTCCAGCTCGGCGCAGACGGCCGTGAGGGCGGTGACGGTGACCTTCTCGCCGCGTTCCTGCAACAGGCGCAGGGCCGTAAGGACACCACTCTCGCCGTCGCTGTTGAAGATGCTACGCAGGGCCACTCCGTGCAACACCGCGGGCCGCATGGTGGGGAATTCTGCGATCGCAGAAAGCATGACCTGCAGCACCGGGGCGGCCTTCATCAGCTCGTAGGCGCGGGAGAGCGCCACGCCACGATCCTTCGCGTACGCCTCGAAGGTGTCGTATCCGGCCTCCGCCCAGTCGTCCGAGTCGTTCACGGCTTGAAGCACGTGTCCGAGGATCATGTCGTACCGGGCCTTGACCCGTACGGTCCGGTTGAGTTCGGCTCCGAGAAGACGATCGAACTGGGCGATCCGGTCCGTGGCGGAGCCGGTGGCTTCGGGAAGGGTGAATTCCCCGAGCTCGGCGTCCTCCTCTGCCTGCACCTTCTCGGCCTCGGCGGCCGCCACGGCGGCGAGGGCGGCGTTCAAAGCGGCCTGGTGCTCGTTGGCGTTCTGCTGATCGGTGCGTGATGCGCCGTCCGCAGTGCTGCGGCTCGTCAACTGTTCGGCCTGCGCGGCGAGCTCGTCCTTGCGGCTCATGCGGTCTCGCTCTCCATCTTCAGAATCTCCAGCACCGCACCCTGAAACGGGGTGCCGGCCGCCTTCACCTTGGCGCCGTGGCTCTGGGCGTACACCTCTTGGCGCGGGATGCGGGCGCCGAGAACGTTGTGCCCCTTGTCCGTGAGCTGCTGCGCGAAGACCCCCGTCGAGGCGGCGCTCGACACGCAGCGATTGAGAAGAACGGCGGTCCGCGCCGGCTCCGCACGCAGGGGGTTGATGTCCTCGATGACTTCCAGGACCGGGGCCATGCCGGAGATTTCTCCGGATGTCGGCGCCACGGAAAGGATCACCATGGTGGCGGCCCTTATGGCAGAAGTGGCGATGCCCTGTGCGTCCTCAAGCGGCGGGGAGTCGACGACCACGACGTCGAAGTCCGCCCCGACGGCAGGGAGTACCTGGTGCAGGGAGCTGGACGCCAGGGAGAGATACGTGAACGGAAAGGGTGCGAGGTCATTCCAGATACCTGCGCGGCCGAGCTCTGCGACCTTCTCGCCCTTGATCTTGAGCCTCGTTCCGCCCGGGTCGGCGTCCACCAGGGCGACCTTCTTCCCGAGCTCGTGCAGCGCGTACGCGAGCCAGACGGCGGAGGTTGTCTTCCCCGTCCCTGGCTTGAGGTTTGTCACGGTCCAGATGTACGTCATGGGCGGCAGCGTAGCGGCGAAGGGCCTGCGCGCCGCCTGTCCGGGTGCCGGAACACTCTCGATTTCGGCGCGATCCGGAGCCGAGGCGTCCGGAGTAGAAGGTCCGTACTGCGTGAGCTCCGCGAGTCCGGCCTCGCGAAGGAATCGCGCGATCCGACACCACCAACGGCGAACGAAGCCCTTGTCAGGTTCTGCCTGACGGCTTGAATCGTCAGGTATAGCCTGACTGTCGTGACAGATGCTGAGCACGACCACGACCACGACAGCGAGCGCTACGCGTACAGCCGTACGGCCCTGGCCCGTCTCGTCCTCTCCGCCGAACTGCGCGAGCTGACCGACAACGCTGCCGCCGGCGTCGCCACGACCCATGACATGTGGGCTCACCCCGGCGAAGTGGTAGGCAACGCGCTTGACCTGGTGCGCCAGGCCCAGGAAGTGCTGGCCCGCGCCGTGGTCTACGAGCGGCAGAAGGGCACCAGCTGGGAAGCCATCGGCGAGCAGCTCGAAGTGAAGAAGCAGTCAGCCCACGAGCGGTACAAGCCCGCCGTCGAGGAGTGGAAGATTGCTCTTCAGGAGCCGTTCTACCCCGCCCCGCCCGAGCGCCCGGTACGCAACCGGCGTCTGCACGACGCCGCGTATGCGCCCACCGCTGCCGGACGTCGACTCGACCAATGGGTGCGCGAACACATCCCGGCCCACAGGGAGACGAACCATCCGGTCACCGCGCATCTGCCCACTCTGACCACTGCCGAGGAGTTGGTTCAGGTCCTCGACGCGCTTAACCACCTCTACGGCGACGCGGACACGCCTCCGGACCCGGCTGCCCGCGCCCGGCTGGCCGAGCGCAAGGCGGCGCTGCTGGAACGCATCGCTGTCGAGGACGGCCGCCCCGAGACTGCCGAGCAGGCCGCCGAAGCCCGCGCCCGCGCCGCCCAGCTCCGGGCCGAAGCGGACGGGGCGGCAAAGTGACGCAGACTGTCGTCGACCACAGCCTGACGGGCCCCGAGCTGCTGAACGCGGCGGCCGCCGAGGTGACGTCCTGGCCGTCGATTTCCCCGTCCCGGGCCCGCCAGGTGAAGTGGGTGGTCGGTGAGTACACCCGTGCCCTGGCCCACGCCGAGCACCCGCTCGCCGACGACGCCGGCGTCCGCGAGGTCTTCGCCGCCGAGCCGGTCGAGGTCTACCTGCGCCTGGCCCGCACTGGGCAGCTGCGCGTACGCAAGGCCGCCGACCCGTCCCGGGGTTCGGACAACTCCGAGCAGACCCGCCTGGAGGTCCTCAAGCTGCTGGTAACGGCGTGCGGAGCCGAGGACTTCGCCGAGCTCCCGCCGCAGCCGGACCCGCCGAGCAAATCGCCCGTCGCCAAGCGGCCCCGCTCCCTGCTCCGCTCGCAGCTGACCGACCTCGCCGACTCACCCGACGCGACCACCAGCCAGCTGCGGATGCTCGCCGTCGGTGCCGTCGTCTCCGACACCGGTGTCCGGGCGGGCGAGATGTGCGCGCGCACGATCGAGGACCTCTCGCCGTCGCTGGAGGAGCTGCGTGTGGTGCGCCGGCCCCAGGGGTGGAGCCAGTCGGAAGCGTTCACCGAGCTGCTCGCCCTGTCAGGCCTTTCCCGGGCGGCGCTCAAGCGATGGCTGCCCGAACGGCAGCAGCTGTTGGAGCGGGTCGGCGGCACCGCCACCGCCCTGTGGGTCTCCCTGCACGGCAACCACCACGACGGCCAGACCGTCCCCGCGGGGACGCCCCTGATGCCGCGCGGCCTGGCCCGCGCCTGGACCCGCGCCGTCGTCGAAACGAACGTGGAGATGGCCGGACAGCCGTCCTGGGAGCCGCTGCCCACGCGCATGGAGCAGCTGCGCCGAGGTGTGGAGCCGACCGCCGTCCGGGCGCCGATGATGCCGGACGCCGAGAAGGCCGCCGTGCTCCTGGACGACGTTGCCGCCCGCGGCCGCGCCCTCGCCGAGCTGCGCCGTGCGGGGGAGGAGGGCGGCCCCGTCGAGCTGCAGGCCCGCATCGCGGTCCGTCAGGCGGTGCGCGACGCGTGGGCGGAGGGCATCGAGCACACGGTGCAGCTGTCCACCCTCGCCGACGCGGGTCTGCCCGACATCGCCTCGCTCGCGGCCGCGGGCTGGGAGCCGGTGCTGCTCGACGCGATCGACCGGGGCCAGGGCTGGGGCCGCCCCTCGAAGGCGGCCGCCGCCATGTGACCCGCACGCACCGACGGCGGGCCCGGAGCTGCCGGGCGTGGGTACGAGAACGCCCCACGCCCGGCTCCGTCTACGCCATGACCTGGTTGAGCCCCAGGATCGTCGCGCCGACGGCGGCTCCGACAGCGAGCACCGGGGCGCCGAGTGCGAAGACGGCGATGCCGGCTACGCAGCCTGCGATGAGGATGATGGCCCACCGCTGGGGTAGCGGCTCGGTCCGGTTCTGGTTCGTGGTGTTTTCCACTAGTCTCCTAGGTGAGATCTGCTCTGTGACGGCCCCGGGTTGCCCCCCGGGGCCGTTCGCGTTTGTGCTGCGAACGGCTAGCCGCCGAGCCTCGTTGACGAGGTCCCAATTAGAGGATTCCACCTAACGGGTGCCTCGCCCCGGGGTCTCCGCAACGCTTTGATCCGCATTGAGAAACCTAGTTAGTAATAGAGTCTCTCTAATGCGGATCAAGACGTTGCGATCAAAGCGCGGAAAGTGGGGATCATGGCTGATGCCCGGGAGGCGAACGCCCGCCGACTGCGCCGCTTGACGGAGATGGCCAAGAGTCAGTCCGTGGTCCGGGCCACCAAAGCGCTGAATGACGTCTGGACTGCCGGCCGGAAGCCGGGCCATGTCGTTCTCCGTACCCAGCTGATCCAGTCGGCCGAAGGCGGCCCTGGCCCGTTGGTTCGGCTTGTCCTGCCCCGCGGGGTCGCCATGCGCTTCTACCTGCTGGCCGTATTCGAGGCGCAGTGCCGTCTGGGGGTGGGGGACGCTTGGGTCGGCGGCCGTCCACTCGCCGGAGTGGGCTCATGGTCGGACTTCATCGCCATCGACGGCGCATATGACGCCCAATCCAAGGCCTACATGCGTGACACCAAGCAGGGCAGGGAAGGGGCCGCCGACCTGCGACTGCGGCAGATCCAGTCAGCTCTGAAGACGCTGGAGGAACTCGGTCCCGAACAGGCTCTGGTCACCGTGCCGCGAGCGAGCACCGGGGGCCGGCGACTGTACGGGGAGTTCTCCCTGCTGAAGGAGACTGGCCGTGGCGGCCTCCAGACCCCTGACATCTACGTAGTCCCGCAGAACCACTGGTCTGCGGCGACAGTCACGGTCCCCGCTGACTTCTTCCTCAAGGGATGGGTGCAGGTACTGAGTCCCTCCGAGGTCGCCACGTGGCTCATCCTGAGGGCGCTCAGCCAGTGGGCCCGCGACCAGCACGCCGAGACCGGGGTGTATCTGTACGGGAAGCCGCGCTTGGAGGACTTCGGTCTGCGCCGTGACGCGTGGGAGGACGGCTGCCGGCGACTCGTCGACTTCGGGCTGATTCGCCACGCCCGTGCCACTCCCCTCGACAGCAAACCGCTAGGGGTCGATCTCGTCACCTGGTTTGCCCGGGAGGGGCGGGAACAGTACGAGCCGTACCGGTGGCAGGTGACTGACGTGGGGCTTGCCGAGGACGCGGTGAAGGTTTGTACCCGAGAACTCACCCTGCGGCAGAAGGACCTCGACTCGGCGGCCGAACAGCGAGCCCTACGGAAGGGCGTACCGTTCGCCCCGTCAGCGCCGGGTCCTCAGGCCAGCCCCCAGCCCTAGAAGGCCAGGACGCCCAGCCTGCGGCAAACGAGCGGGGCCTTCCCGGACCCGTCGTCGCTCAGTTCATGAGAGCCCCCCTCCCTGAGTCTCCCGGTGAGCGGCGATCGGGTCGGCGGGCAGGCCGCCGCCCGGGTACGGCGGGCCGTACATCAGCCCTTCCCGGTCCGTGTACTCCACACTGCGGTACTCCCGTTCACGGGGGCACTGGTGAGATTCCTGGGTCCATCCGATCATCACGTGGTTGTGGAACACCCGCACTTGTTGCTGCGGGTCGTCCCCGTTGGGTGCGTACCAGCCGCCCCGGTAGACGGTCAGCCCGAGCGTCGGCCAGCCAGCTGCGACGGGCCCCAGCAGTTCACCGATTTCATCCGCGGTCATCGGTACCTGTTTCGGCATGACTGATCCCCTCCCCCTTCGCTGACAGCAGCAGACCCGGAGACGCTAGCCACCCCCGGCAGCCCGTCACCCGGATTCAGCAGAAAGCCCCCGATCGTGCGCCTGACAGCGGATGGCTGACAGCGGCCGCCAACCGAGTGCGTCGCGGCTACTGGACGCCGCTGCAGCACTTCGGCCCGCTCGCGGACCATGTCCGGGCGGTGCTGGGCCAGCGCCAGAACAGGGCCTTGATCTCCGTTGCCGCGTCGTCGTCTTGGTCCCCGTGCTCTGACGCCAGATCAGACCGCCCGGCCCCTGGGCCAGGAGAGCCCCAGGAACACCCCTGTATGCCCCGGAGAGCGTCGATCACACCATGGGGGCCCCGTCGCACCCCGAGCCCATGAACGACCGTCAGGCGTCGATCTGCGGACGTACCGCCCTGCCCCTCCAGCCGCCGCGCGGAGCGCGTCTGCTTTTTATCGGTGGAGCCGGGGCGCCTGTGGCGCCCCGGCGGAGCCGATTGGTTGATGAGTCGTCCCGGAGGGACGTCGTATCTCTTGACCTGCACGTAACCACTCAGATCAGCCCCCACGCGCGGGGCCCGTCACTACGCCGGCCACGACGATGGAGTCAGCCGCCCACCGGCGCTCACCCGAACGGGTGACGGGCCCCGCGCCTCTCTTCTCTGACCCCTAACAGGCCCTCGCGTCCGCGTAGCGGGCCGGTGGGTCGCTACGCGTCTCGATTCCCTGCGGCTACACCGTGGTTACGGCTCCCACCTGCGCTTTCAGCGTGAGGAGGTCCCCTCGGAACGGTGTGGTGGGTCCAGTACTGGAGTACTGGACCCACTGAGGAGAGATGCGCAAGGGCCTGTTAGGGGTGTCGAAGGGGCGAGGCCTGGCCTGGCGCCTTGGGACAGAGCTGCTCCCGGAGCACCCGTCCGGCCTCTCCAGCCGAGACGAACTCTTCGGCGCTTGCGCCGACGACCGCGGCGAAGCCGCTCGCGCGCGCTCACGCGCTACTACCTGCAGAAGCCCTACGGGCGTCAGCGGCACTACGCGCCGAAGGCGCTGTCTGTGGTTTCGGAAGTGGGGGTTCATAGGTGGTGGTTAAAGGGGTGACGTGTACGTCACCGGGGGGGGTGTTGGACAACTGAAACGGGGGGGTTTTGTTTTATTAACAACCTAAATACAATAAGTAAGAATTCGGTTTTAAAAATAGTTATTTTA
>NZ_JBSGXU010000022.1:48315-70602 GCF_053610205.1 Streptomyces sp. NPDC054932
TTTTTGTCCGTGCGGTGGTGTTTCTTTTTTTTCTTTTGCTTTTTTTCGGGGTTCTGGTCCGGGCGGGGGGGGGGTTCCACCTCCCCCCCCCCGGGGGGGGTGACGTGTACGTCACCCCGTACTGACCTGCGGAAACAGTCGAGTTAACGATGAGGGTCTTTCCGGACCCCGGGGGCGTCGCACACGTCACCCCTAAGCTGACCTGCGGAAACGGCCGAGTTAACGATGAATCGGCGACGATCCCGTTCCAGAGCCCGAAAGTGCCGGGAGAGGCGGCCCCGGGAGTCCGCGGTACCTGCTCCGCGCGCCGTCGCGACCTCCCCGCCCCCGGCCCGCCAGGCCTGCCCGCCATGAGTACGACAGCAGCGAGGAACCCTCAGACCGTCCATATGTGACCCCGTTCGGGCTCCGCTGGCGCTGACATCGCCTCCGGGCAGCACGAAGGCCCCGGCGGTCATGTCACCGCCAGGGCCTTCGTGCTGCTCGGGGTCAGGGGCGCGAGGCGCCCGTCCTCATGCCTGGGCGTACTGCGCGAGCTCGGGGTGCTGGCGCCGGATCTCCTCGCGGAGCCGTTCGTTCTCCTGGGCGTCAGCGATCCGCTTACGCTCGCGTTCGGCGGCCGCCTGGGTCTCGGCGGCCTGGCCCTCGCGCGCCTGGTGCTCGTAGTACGCGTCCTCCAGCATGCCGTTCCAGGCGAGCTGTTCCGCGAAGCGGCGCCGCTCGTCTTCCTCGGCGGCGAGCTTGGCGGCGAGCTGCTCCGTTGCGGCGAGCATCTCCTCCCGGCAGGTGTCGCACATCCCGTCCGCCGGCCGTTCGCCCTTGCCCGGTTGCTGGCACGCCTCGTTCCCGCACGTCCACCACACGGGGCCCGGCGCTCGTTCCCCGCGAGGCCCAGGAACGTGGCCCGCCCGGTGGTCGGCCCGGCGGTCGATGCCCCGCTGCTCGCACTTCGGGCAGGCGTCGTCGGTGTGGATGAGGACGCGGTCCTCGCACATCGGGTCCGGGCACTCGGTCGACGGGCCGACCAGGCGGACCGCGACCCCGACCGGCGTGGCGATGCCCTTGCCGCCGGGCAGCAGGTCCTTCATGTAGCCGTGGGCGTACCAGCGGCGCTGCACCCGCGCGGCGAGCTGGTTTGCTGTACGGCCGTCGTCGAGCGCGGCGAGGATTGCGTCCCGGATCGCGCCCGGGCGGTACTTCGGCAGCAGCTGGGCGAGCTCGGTGGGCCAGGCGGCCTCCACCGTCGCCACGGCGGCGGCCTGCTCCCTGGTCATCCGGACCTGCTCCTTGCCCGTGTTCTTCGAGGGAGCCTTCTTCGCCACAGCCTTCTTCGTGGCCTTCGCCGCGGGGGCCGACGGCGTCTCGGGCTCCGTGTCCGGGCGAACGGGGCCGGTGTCGTCGGCGGCCTCCTGCCCGTCCTCACCCTCGTAGGGCTCGGGCTCGGGGGCCGGCGGAACCTCCGGGTTCTTCTTAGGGGTGCCCAGAGCCTCGGCGGCCGCGGTGCCCGGACGGAACTCGCCCTCGATGGGCGGCTCCGCCCACGCCTCGGAACGCTTCTGCTTCGGCGTCGTGATCGTGGGGAAGGGCACGCCGGTGCCGCCGTACCGGTCCCACGGGCCGTGCAGGAAGTACCGGCTGGACGCCGTCGAGCCGTCCGGCCGGGTGCGCTCCTTGTCGGAGAGCACCTTCAGCCCCCGGAGGTGCGCGAGGGCCCGCTGGACGACCCGCTCGGATTTCTCGGCCTCGGCCGCCAGGAGCGGCACCGACGGGAAGCAGGAGAACCGCTCGTCCGCGCGGTCCGCCAGGCGGCTGAGCACGAACTTGGCTGTGATGTTGCCGATGGCGAGGGTGGCCACGTACGTCTGCGCTTCGTTGCTCATCGTGCTACCCCCACGGCCGGACTGGTGCCAGCGGGAACGGCGAGTGTGAGCAGGGGCATGTTCGTCATGACCGCGGTGTATCCGTCAAAGCGGACACCCCCGTAAGCGCCGGATTCGGCACCGGACGGGACAGCGATTTCGTCGGAGAAACCTCGGCTGATTCGGTCAAATTGTGCCGGAATGACCTTGACGGATGATGAGTCGGACTGGTTCAGCCCGACAGACTTGCGTACGCTCATAGTGAGCGTCCTCCAGCTGCATGGAGAGCCTCGACCGTCCGGGTGTGAGAGCCCCTTCGGTCCGTACTGGCCCCGTCTACGACGGGGCCTTTTACGTGGGCCAGCTAGTGAGAGATCGCTGACGTCACGCGTTCACCTGTTCCTCTTCGTGTACCGGACCTCAACGCCGGAACACGCGCATTGGTTGCTGAGCCTCCAGCTGCGCCTTGCGGCGGGGCAAGCTCAACGAGCGACGCTGAGCAGGCGGAGGCCGCGGGCTGCCCGCAGCTCATCTACCCGGGCGGGAGTCAGCTCGGCCAGTGCCTCGCTGGGGCCGGCTACCAGGTGCCAGGGGGACATACCCCAGTGATCAGCCAGTCTGCCGAGGTCGGCCATCGACCATGGGGCCAGACCGCGCTGGCGCCGTCCGATCATCACGTCCGTGACCTTCAGCAGCTCGCCGAGGCTGGTGTACGTCTCGCCAGTCATGTTCAGCACGGCGGCGATGCAGGCCCTGACCTGCGCCTCCACCGGGTGCGGCGCGTACTTCGGGTGCGGCATGGTCGAACCCTCCGTTAGATGTGATCTCTACCTGTGATGCATTCGTACCACAGGTACGGGTGATCTAAGGAGGGATTAGCGAGGCGCGTCCGATGATTCACCCGTTCGCGCGCCGCCTTGTCCCGCGCCGGTCACTTCACGAGCCCCGCCCGGCCAACGGCAGACGCTCATAGACCAGCTCCATGCGGTCGGCAGCCCCAGTGATGCGCGCGACCTCCAGGACCCGGCCGTGCTCATCACGCGTGATCCGTTCGACCACCAGGACGGACACCCGGCTGCCGAGCGCCAGCTCCGCAGCCTGTTCCGCGGTCGGTACCCACGCGGTCACCCGGTGATCCGCTTCATTCGGCAGGAGGCCAGCCGCGGCCATCGCGGCCAAGATGCCGCCGACGATCTTCCCGGGAGCGTCGAGGCCAGCGGCCCGCGCGACGTCGAGCGGGTACCACGACTCCTGAATCTGGATCACCTCATCCCCGATCATGGCGCGGCGGCGCCGGAGGATGGCGGGGGCGCCGGGCTCGACCCCGAGGGCCTGCGCGATGTCGGCCGGCGCGGTGGTCTGCTCCGGCGGCTGGACCGCCATGCGCCCGTCGAGGCCTTGTGCGGCGGTCGCCCGTTCCCACGGTCCCTTGTCCCCGGGGGACATGGCTGCCTCATAGACGCTGAATGGGATCCGGACACGGCCCCGGCTTCGGACGACCGTACCCACGCCCGGCTTGGACGTCGTCAGCCCCTCCTCCTGCAGCAGCCGATAGGCCCGGTTCACCGTCGTGATCGTCGCCCCGAACTGTTCGCACACCAAACGCATCGACGGCAGGGGGTCCCCGGGCCCCAGTTCCTCGCTGCTGATCAGAGCGCGGAAGTGGGCGGCGATCTGCTCGTACCCGCCCTCCCGGCCCTTCCTCCTGCCTGCCATCACGTCCTCCTGATCTCAGGGCTGATGCGTGAAGTGTAGTGCTTGACCTTACTTAAGTGTAGTGCTCTACTTAAGGGGTAGCTGGGGAGCCACGCACCACGGCGAACCGGCTACCGAGCGATTTCCGCTGTTCGCAGCGGGGAGTCGAAGGGTCCCGGGACAGAGCGGGGCGAGCGGCCCGGCCTTGTCGACCCGGGAGGTACACCCCACCTACAGCCGTCGGCGTCCCGGCGGAACGGGGTGGAGCCCCGCAGGGAGCGGGTCCTGACGCGTCCAATCCGCGCAGGTCACGGCCGGTTCGATTCCGGTACGGGGCACGCAGCACACCAGCACTGCCGGCTCCGCACGGCGCTACCGACGCCGCCGGGGTCTACGCACGTCAGCGCATGTACCAGGAGGTCACTGTGAACGACTGCGCCCGCCAGAATCTGCCGGCCTTGAAGGCTGCCGACGAACCGCCTCGGATGACGATGCGGGTGAGTCGGGACGGAGGCCGCACGTACGGGCCGCACGTGGAGGTCCGCACAGGGGAGGTGCCGGTGCCCATGTACACGCTGCAGTACCCGCCGTGCCAGTGCCCGCAGCACCGCGGCGCCTGACCCTCTGAACAGCAGACGGCCCCACCGGAGGCGCTACCGACGCCTGTACCCGGAGGGGCCGTCTCAGCACATCCCCTACCGACATCACCGGAAGGAGCGCACGACATGAACGATACCGACGAGGAGTTCGACGCCGCCGCGTGGCGTGAGCAGTACGTGGCGGAGACGACCGCGCCGGGCCTGCACTGGACGGCCCGCCACCTGGACGTCGTGGAGCACGAGATTGAGGGCGACACCGCCCCGGTGGAGCCGACCGCCACCGGGTACGTCACCGTTCGCCCGTTCACGGCCGGCGGCCGGACCGAGGCCCGCCTGACGTTCCCCGCCCGCCGGGCCTGGCGGGCCGCCGAGCACAAGGGCATCGCCGCCGAGGTGGCGTCCCTGTTCGGGCTGGCCGTTTCGACGCCGCGCCGGATGCTGGCCGACGGCCGCCCCGAGGGACGCGAGGAGACCCGCGTACTGCTGGTGTCCGGCGCCGAGCGGCAGATGACCCGCTACCTGCGGGCGCTCCCCCAGGTGCTGGCGGGCCTGGAGCGTCTGGCGACCCGCGCCGCCCGGCAGTTCGGGGCGTGGCGCCGTTCCCTGATGACCGTCCTGGGTGGCCACCTGGACGCCGAAACCCCGACCACCCTGCGGGCCAGGGCTCGGGAGTTCCGTTCGGCGGTCCTGGCCCGACTCGCCGGGTTCATGAGGACCGGTGCCCCGCACCCGTCCGGGACGGACCTGCGGGCGGCCCTGTGGGACCAGGTCGATGCCGTGGCCGCCGAGGTCTGGGCCGCCGCCCCCATCGACCCGTGGGCCCTCGCCGCCGACGTCGCCACCGAGCACCAGGCCGCTGCCGAGGCGCCCGAGCACCCGCATCTGGACGCGGTGGTGACCTACCGGGCCCTGGCCGTGCCGGTGCCGGCCGTCGCGCTCGCCGCCTGACCTCTGCACAGCAGCCGGCCCCCACCGGAGGCGCTACCGACGCCGCCGAACGGGGTTGTTCCCGCACGTCTCTACCGACATCACCGGAGGACAACGCCATGAACCAGACCACGCTCGCCCTGGCCCCCACCGACTCCGACGCCGACATGGACGAGGCGCTGCGCCGCGTCCGGTCCGGGAAGTGACCCGCCGCCAACTCTCCCCCTGACCTAACACCCCCAGCCCGGGACCGTCACCGCGACGGTCCCGGGCCGGCCTGCACCCGGGAGACACCCCATGAACCTGGACCGCATCCGGGCCGGCATCCACACGGCGACCGCCCGCACCGAGGACGCCGTCACCGGCACGCTCACCTCCCCCGTCACCGCCGCGTTCGTCGGTGTGATCGCCGGGTGGGCGTTCCTCGCCGGTGACCCCTTCGATGGGACGGCCGCGCTGCTCACCGCCGTGGGCCTGACCGCCACGTGCGCCGCCGCCCGTCTCGGCGACAAACCCGAGCAGGACACGGCGCCCCGGTGGACCCCGGGCGGCCGGCCGACGGTTCGGCCCGCCCTGACCGGCCCGCCCGCCCCGACCGACACCCCAGAGGAACCGCCCGTGCCGCGCTGGACCATCACGGCCTGCCACATCGACGTCGACGTGTGGGGGTGGGAGCTGGAAGGCGACCACTACGCCACGCACGACGAGTTCCACCCGGAGGACTTCGACCGGGACGTGCAGGCAGCGCTGACGTGGGCCGAGGAGCTCATCGGCGGCCCTCAGCTGTGGATCCGCACTCAGGTGGAGGGGTTCGACCGGTGGCACGCCACCGCCCCGGACCCCCGGTGACGACCCCTCACCCCGCCTCGACCGCCCCGGCGCACGCGAACCCCGTGTTCCGGGCGGTCACCCGGCGGGACGGCCGCCTGTGCCGCACCGCCGGGTGCTGGGACCTCGCGACCGTCCTGACCCCGGCCGACCCGGCCGTGCGGCTGGTCGAGGCGGTCCGCCTCCCCGCCGAGGACCTGACGGCCGTCTGCGCCCCGCACGCCGCCGACGCGGACCAGGCCGGCCGCCGGATCCGCGAGGCGGCCGCCGCGGCCGCCTTCGCCGCCGCCCAACTCAACCTGTTCACCTGACCGAGGAGACCCGCCGTGTACCGCATCGTCCGCACGACCGCTTTACTCGCTGACCGCGCCGAGCTCGCGCAGGCCCGCTTCGAAGCCGAGACCGCCAACGATTCCGCGATCCGCGCCGAGGGCACCGCCGAGTGCCTGGCGGAACAGCTCCGCCAGGCGAAGCACGACGCCGACGCGGAGTTCGAGGGGATGCGCGCCATCCTTCGGCAGGCGACCGCCGAGCGGGACGAGGCCCGCGCCGAGCGCGACGCCTTCCGCGCCGAGGTGCAGGAGGCCCGGGCCCAGGTCCTCCTCGACGCCGAGGACCGGGTGGCGCTGCGGGCGCTGCTGCGCACAGCGCGCAGGCAGGCCGCCGCCGTGGACCGCGTCTATGTCCTGTTCCACCGGGGCCGGTTCCACAGCGTGCACACCACCGTCGACGGGGCCGAGGCAGCCGCCGAGGCCGAGGGGGCACCCCGCGACGGGTGGACCGCCCAGGCTCCCGGCGCAGCGTTCCCGCCGGCCTGCGAGGTCGTGTGGCGCGTCCAGCCGCTGGTACTCCAGCAGTGCCCGTGAAGCGCAGCTCTGGACTCATCACTCCCCACGCCGGGCGCACTGCCCGGCGCTCCGACCGCATCCCCCTGTACCGCCCTGGGAGGGACCAATGACACTCGCCGTGATGCCGCTGGATGCGGCCCCGGCCCGGCCCGAACCGGCCGCACCGATCCGCACGCCGGACGCGGCCGCCGCCGTTCCGGACGCACACCCCGCCGTTCCGGACGCACCGGCCGCCGCGCCGGGCGCGGTCCGCGCTCTCGTCGGATCGCTCACCCGGGCGCAGCGGATCACGGCCGGGACGATCGTCGCCGCCGCGCTGATCCTGTCCGCCGTGGGGCTCTACCTCAGCTTCGAGCACGTCGCCGAGTACGCCTACGACGAGCTCAAGTTCCAGTCGCTGGGCAAGGCGAGGCTGTTCACCCTCGGAGTCGACGTCGGGATCCTGGTCCTGATCGCGATCGATCTCCTGATGGCGTGGCTGCGCCGGCCTATCGGCTGGATCCGCTACCCGGTGTGGCTCCTGACCGGGGCCACGATCGTGCTCAACGGCGCCTCCGCCGCCCCGCAGACCGGCGCCTGGACCCTCACGGACTACGTGGCGACGTTCGCGCACGCGGTGGTCCCGCTGCTGTTCATCACCGTGGTGGAGATCGGCAAGACTGCGATTGACCGAGTGGTGCGCCCGCAGGCTGCCGAGGCGGGCGCCGGGGTACCAGCGGCCCGCTGGGTCCTTGCTCCGGCCTCCACGCTGGCCCTGTGGCGCAGCATGAAGCTGTGGGCCCTGCCGACGTACGAGGCGGCCGTGGAACGGCACCAGGCGCTCACCGTGTACCGGGTCCTGCTGGAGCGGAAGTACGGACGCCGCTGGAAGCGAACGGCGCCGGCCGACCTGCGTCTCCCCCTGACGATGGCGCCGTACGGCCTGACCATCGACGAGGCGCTGGCCCTGCCCCGGGAGCAGCAGGAACGCGAGGCCGCGCTGCAGGAGTCGCAGGAGGCCGCCAAGGTCGCCGCCGCAGGCCGGGCGGCCGCCCGGAAGGCGCAGGCCGAGATCGACCAGCTTCGCGCCGAGGGCCTGGTGGAGGTAGCACAGCACGAGGTGGAATCCTCGACACAGCAGGCCGCGGTGACCGCGCAGGCCGCGCTGACCGCAACGGAGCGTGCGGCGCGGGCGGAGACGGAGGCGCTGGAGTCGGCGGCCGTAGCCGAAGCCAAGGCCCGCCAGGCCGCCGCCGACCGCGACGCGGAGCAGGCCCGCGCGGACGCGCTCGAAGCGGCCGAGCGTGCGTCCGGCATTGAGCGGGCCGCGTCCCAAGCCGCCCGAGACGCGCTCGTAGTGGAGCGCGACGCGGCCGAAGCGGCAGCCCGGAAGGCGGCCGCCGAGACCGCCCTGAAGCAGGCTGCGGCCGACGCGGCCGAAGCGGACGAGCGCGCGTCCCAAGCCCGGCAGCGCACAGCCGAAACCGAGCTCGCCGCCGTCGAGGCGGAGGATGCCGCGCGCCTGACGCCCCGTGAGCGGAGCGTCCGCCGGACCGCCCGGATGATCCTTGCCGACGCGAACGGCGTCTGGGAGGACCTGCCCCTGGAGGTCATCGCCGAGGCGACCGGCGTATCCGGGTCGACCGCCTCGGACTACCGGCGCGAGGCAGCCGAGCTGCTCGCCTCCGGCTACCGCCCGTAGGACGCAGACGGCCCGCCCCCGAAGGAAGCGGGGGCGGGCCGCTGCACGACCGTACCGCGCACCACCACCCCGGAGGGGGCGACCCAACTGGTCGCCCCCTCCGGCGTGTCTGGCGCTGCTACTGCCGCCCCGGCCCTACCCGGCCGGTGCGGCTGTGGGACCTCCAGACCCGCCCCTCCCGCCCAGCACCGTGAAGGAGCAAACCATGACAGACATCGCCACCCGGGTCACGCAGGGTGTCCAGGCCCTGGCCGCCGATCACCTGCGGCGCGAAATGTGGCAGGCGCAGCACCGGGCCGCGCTGCTCACCGACGCCCAGACCTACGACGCCCTGGCGGATGCCATCGAGGCCGAGCTGAAAGGCCGCGACGTGGACGGCGACATGCCGTGGTCGGCGGTCATCCGGGCCCGCAAGCGGGTCAAGCCCCTGCGGAAGGCGGCCCGCGCGATGCGCAACGCCGCCTCCGCCATCGGCGGCGTGGTCACCGCGTACGAGACCACCATCCCCGAGGCGGTCGGCAAGGCCCGCCAGGACAAGGCACTGCGGAAGGCCGAGCGGAAGGGCGCCACGGCCGCCGCGCTGAACACCGCCACCGCGCGGGCCGTGGAGCGCCTCGCCCCCGCCCAGTCCACCGACGAGCAGGCCGGCGCCCCGAAGGTCCTCGGCGACTACTTCAAGAACCAGCGCGGCGCCTGACGGTGTCCGACCCGCACCCCCGAGGAGGTGTCTTGAACCAGCCCATGACAGCGGCGCAGAAGCGCGCCTACAACCAGCAGCAGCACGCAGCCCGCCGACAGGAACAGGCCGCCGCTCGACCTAGCGGCCTCTCCGAACTCTGGTGGGACCAGGCCCGCAAGATCGCCCGCGAACAGGCCGAGCAGGGCGACGGCGACGCCGCGTGGAACGACCTCGCGCTGACCCTCTCCAACTACTGCGCCCGCTACAGCAAGTGACCACGTAATCGTCATCATCACGGCCCCGGGAGCGGGTCAGCCTCGCGCATTATGCGAGCGCACGAGCGCGTGAGCGCACGAGCGCGCGAGGATGCCCGCCCCGGCCACCGTGTGTCAACACCCGCAGGAGTCCCCTGGCATGGCCGATGACACCAGCAACGTCGTGAACTTCCGCAGGCCCGGAGGCGCCCCGCCCCCGCCGCCTCCGCCCCCGCTTCCCCCCGGGCCGTCCGTGGCGCCGCCCGCGCCCCCCGCCCCAGCCCGGCCTGCGGCCGCCCCGTCCGCGCCTGCTCCGGCGCCTGTCCGGATTTCACCGTTCGACCTGCCTCCGGTCGTGACGCCGCCGCCCCTCCCCGAGGTGCCGGCCACCTTCCGGTCGGAGGGCGTTGACGACGCCGAGGACGGCGGCGACGGCGCGGGGCCCCCGAGGACAGGGGCGCTCAGCATGGCGGCCGTCCTCGCCATCGCCATGGCGGCATTCGCCGGGGTGCAGACCTGGCTTCAGGAGTCCGGCCCGCGCCGCGCGGAGGCGAAAGCGCATCAGCGGGAGCTGGAGCTGATGGCGGCGAAGGCCAACGCCGAGGCCGCGAAGGCCGAGGCGGGCATCGACACCATCCGCGCGAAGGCCGCCGTACCCACCACCCACGAGTACGGCAAGAAGGCCACCGGGCGCGGCTCCGGCGGGACGGGAGGCGGCCCGGGCTCGGGGTCAAAGGGCCCGGGAAAGGGCGCCACGGGGGCGCACAGCCCCTCCGGCGGGGTGGGCGGGTCCAAGGGGGCCGGGCCCAAGCCGGGCGCCGGGAAGGCGACTTCACCCGCCCCTGGCGGCACCGGCAAGAACGGCTCGGGCAGCACCGGCACCAGCCCGGCCGGGAAGGGCGGAGCAGGCAGCCCCAAGGGCTCTGGCTCCGGCGGCTCCGGTACGCCCGGCCCCGGAGGCAAGAACGCCCTGGGCGGCGCGGGCAAGAACGGCTCGGGCGGAACCGGCAAGGGGTCCGGCGGCGGGACTGGGCCGGGCGCGGGCGGGACGTCCGGCAAGACCGGCTCGGGTAAGGGCGGCTCCTCCGGGGGCGGCTCGGGCAAGGGATCCTCGGGCGGCGGCTCCGGCAACGGCGGCTCCTCCTCCGGCACGGGCAATGCCCCGGCCGGGACCGGCAGTACGGGCACGGGCCGCAAGACTCTGCCCAGCAGGGTCCGCCAGGCCCTCCGCGACTGGCGGGCGAAGCGGACGTCAGCGCAGACGCCCAAGCCGCCGAAGCCGACGCCCCCAGCCGGCGGGCCGAGCAACTCCCCGACGCCGCCGGGCACCGCGGGCGCCAACACCACGACGCCCCCGGGCACCGCGGGCGGTACGGCCGCGGCCGGGACCGGCGCGGGCGGACAGTCAGGGCGGACGACGTTCTGGAAGGCGGTCGGGGACACCCTCCGCGACCGGTGGAAGAAGCGGCAGCAGGCGCAGCAGGCGCAGCAGGGCACGCAGAACACGCCGCCCGGGCCGGGGCCCACACCTCCGCCCGGCGGGCAGCAGACGCCCCCTCGTCCGCAACAGCCGCCCACCGCCGGTCAGCAGCAGACACCTCCACCGCCGCCCGGGGCGCCGCCCGGGCCGGGACCGCAGAACCCGCCTCCTCCGCCTCCTGGTCCGCCGCCGGGGCCGGGGTCCACGCCTCCGCCCGGCGGGCAGCAGCCGCCGCCTGGATGGCAGCAGACCCCGACCGGCGGGCCGGATCCCGGATGGTACGGGCGCTCCTCACCGTTCGACACGCCCGTGAACGACCCCGAGCCCGTCGTGATCACGGTAGAGCGGGCCGACGGCGGCCCGGCCAAATCGGCCCCGCCGACGACCCCGCAGCAGCGCACCCCCGCCGCGGCCGTCACCACCGGCCGCCCGGGACTGCCCCGCGCACCGCAGCGGCCCGCCGGCCGCCGCCCCTCCACCACCAAACCGAAAGGCCCCTTCGCCATGGGCTCCGCACCCGCCACCATCCCCGCCCCGTCCTCCGGGGGCGGCGGGATGGCCTCGCAGCACGCCACGGAAATCAACCTGGACCGCGCCCTGGGCGCCCTGTCCAACCTCGTGGACGAGGGGATGGGCGCGCACGACGACGCCGACGGCCTGACCCGTCAGGCCCGCCGTCTCCTGTCCCTGCTGGAGGGCATGGCGGGCGACCTCGCGCAGAACCACAACGTGAAGGGGCCCAAGACCACCAGGGCGATGCAGACCCTGATGGAGACCGTCCTCCAGCTCATCGAGACCTCCGAGCAGACGGCGAAAGACGCGCTGACCGCCGCGGAGGCCGCGGAGGCCGAGGAGGTCCTGATGGGCCGCCACTACCGGCCCGTGCAGAAAGCCACCACGGACGCCGGGCTGCTCACCCCGTCCGCCCGCATCCACAACAGCTGAGAGGCCGATCACTCATGACTGCACTCGTCCCCGCCGGACGCCTACCCGCGAACACCGAAGGACCCGCGAACAGCTTCACCGGGGTGGCCGCGAAGCTGCGCCAGCTCCAAGCCGCCGCCGACGCGCTCCAGGAGCACGCGAAGCTGCTCCAGAACCGGATGAGCCGCAACGCCCGCGCGGCGTCGGCCCTGATGGACCTGTGCGGGGCGGCCGGGGTCGCCGCCAGCCACACGGGCCGCATCGCGGACGTCAGCAGCGCCTTCGGCCGGGTGGCCGGCGGAGGCGCCCGCATCGCCTCCGTCACGGATGCCATGGGCACCGCCGCCGGGCACGTCGTCACCCAGCACCGGAGGGAGTACGGCGGCATCAACGCCGCCTCGACCTCCTCGCCCGTCATCCAGGCGAAGCCGGGGTTCTACCGCGTGACCTGACCGGCCCTCACCCCTGACTGCGGGGCCGTACCCGACCGACCGGGTACGGCCCCGCCCCCTTCCCCACCGCCCCGCACAGCACCCCCGAGGAGAGACCTGATGATGAGCCGCCTCCCCCTCCAGGCGAAGATCGAGCGGACCGCCTACGGGGTAGGCGCCGCGTGCCTCGCCGCCCTCCCGCAGCTGGACGACGGCGGGGTGAACGCCAGCGTGACCGTCCTCGGCGGCGGCTGCGCCTGGTGGCTGTACCGCCGGGCCACGCGCTCCGACTTCCGCACGGCCCTGGTCGCCGCGCAGCGGGGCCTGCCCGTGCTGACCGGCGCCGCCGCCTACGCGGCCGCCCTCGCTGCCCCCGGCGCCCGGTGGTGGGAGTACGCCGCTCCCGTCGCGTGGGGCGCGCTCATGGCCGTGTGGCTGCCCGTCACCCGCGCCTCCTGGACGCCGAGCAGCACCGAGCTTGCTCCGGCCGCCCCGGCCGGGTTCGAGGCCGAGATGGCCGCGAAGTGGGCGGCGTCGCAGGCCGCGCAGCAGACTCGGCTGGTCAACGTCGAGCGGCTGGTGCCCGGCCGGAAGGACTTCACCGCGGTCGTCGTCGCCCCGGCCGGCCTTCCGGTCCCGCGCCTCGACCTGGACGCCGTCGCCGCCGTGTTCGACGTGCCCACCAGCGCGGTCCAGGGGCTGGAGGAAATCCCCGGGAGCGGCCCCGGCCGCAAGCGGCTGACGATCACCCCGAGCGACCGCCGCGGCGGGCAGACCTTCGAGGATCACTGGCGCGAGCGGGTCGGCGGCCACGACGGGGCGATCCCCGGGAGCCGCGTCACGAAGGTGGTGGAGCACCCGGGCCGGGTGATGATCCTCGCCGAGGTCCCATCCGGGCAGGTCGCCACGATCAACCACGCGCAGCTGTGCAGCGCGTTCGGCGTCAAGGCCGCCGAGCTGCGGCTGATCGCCGAGACCGACGGCGGCTCGAAAGCCCTCGTGGCGCTCTACGAGACGTCGCCGCTCACCGGCACCCGGCCCGCCACCCGCGAACTCCTCACGCCGGACGCTGACGGGTACTGGGTGATCGGCACCGCCCACGACGGGACCGACGTCTACGCCCGGCTGTGGGACCCCAAGCTGGGCGCGCTCCACGGGTACGTCGTCGGCGTCACCGGCTCCGGCAAGACCGTGGCGTTCGTCCTCGGTCTGGCCGCCGTCGCCAACGCGGGCGGGGTGTCCTGGCTGGCCTCCCTCGACCCGGACGCGCAGCTGGCCGCCGCCGGGAAGTACATCGACCGCCAGGGCTCGGGCCGCCTCTACGCCGCCCGCGCCACCCGCGCCGCCGTCGCGCTGATGACGATCCGCGGCGAGATCAACGCCGAGGTTGGCCACGACTTCTCGGCAGCCAGCCCGTACCCGCTCCTCGTCCTCGACCTGGACGAGTTCAACGGGCTGTGCGACGACAGCGACGAGGGCCAGGAGATCGCCGTCAACGCCGTGGCCATCGCCGAGCGCGGCCGCAAGTACGGCATGGCCGTCAAGTTCGGCGGCCAGACCCTGGACCTGTCCCGGATCGGCGGGGACCGCTCCCTGCGCGAGCAGACCCGTTCCGGTACCGGGGTGGTCCTGCGCACCGTCTCCGGGATCTCCGGCCGGCAGGCCACGGAGGGCATGCTCCCCGAGGGCGTCGAACTGGCCGACATCCCGATCGCCATCGGCGGCGGCCTCTCGATCGAGGACCGCATGGAGGGCATCACCGAGGTCCCGCACGGCGCCTCCACCGCCGGCATGGGCCACGTCCTCACCGGCAGCGCCCCGCGCATGATGCGCATCCTCTACGCACACCTGCCGAAGGACGGCACCGGCCACAACCTGGACGACCTATTCCCCGAGGGCGGCGGCGTCTTCACCCTCACCACCTGCGAGGTCGAGGCGCTGGACGCGCTCGACCTGTACGGCGACTGGACGGCCCCGGTGACCGAGGCCGAGACGGCCGCCGCACAGGCCGCGGTGAAGCCGAAGCGGGTCACGGCGAAGGACCGCATCCTGGCCGTTCTCACGGGCGAGATGACCGCGAAGGAGATCCGCGAGGCCCTGCCCGACATCGCCGCCGGGACCGTCCGCAACGCCCTGTCGGCGGCGGTCGAAGAGGGGCTGATCTCCAACCCCGAACACGGGGTGTACGCCCCGCTCGGCTGACCGCACCGCACACCGCAGCACCCCGACCCCGAGGGCGGGCCCGGCACCACGGGCCCGCCCTCGCCCGTGCACGACCACCAGGAGCAGCCCGTGAGCCACGACCGCCACAACCTCCACCGCGTCCCCGACGGCGCCGCGCTCCCCTTCCCGGGCGACGCCACTGCCCTGGACCTCGCCGCGGTCATCGCGGTACTCGGCGCCCTCGCCCCCGAGCTGGCCGCGCCGAGCGCCCCCGATCAGCTGCGCCTCGCCCAGTACGCCCGCACCGCCGAACTCGGCCGCTGGATCGCCGCGGCCGCCGACGACCTCGCGGCCGGCCTCGGCGCCGAGATCGACCGCCAGCAGGACGGCCGGTCCTGATGACCACCACCCGCCACCCCGAACCCGCCCACGAGGAGCACCCCGTGTCCGACCTCTCCCGCCTCGACCCCGCACGCGTCTACCGCTACGCCCCCGACCTCCTGATCGAGGCCCACGAACTCCTGACCCTGTCCTCCTGGTTCCTGGCGCAGACCCTTGCCGGTGAGCAGAACGACCCCGAGGCCCTCCGCGCCTACCTGCTGCGCCGCGCCGCCCAGTCGGACCGGGTGGAGGCGGGCGGCATGTTCGGCGAGGCGGCGTCACGGGCGCAGGCCGCGGAGTCGTTCCGGCTCCTCGCCGACCTCGACCGCGCGCACCCCTGGCTCGTCCCGGCCGGGCTGACGCCCCCCGGCGTCGAGGCGCCGCACGAGGAGCTGCGCGCGTACGTCCGCGAGTGCTACGACGCCGCCCCCTGGACCTGACCGCCGCCCGAGCCCGGACAGCACGGCGGGGGCCGGCACCGCCGCCGACCCCCGCCGCTGACCCGCCCCGTGAAGGAGCACCCCAGCATGCACGAGCAGCCCGCCCGCTACACCGCGCCCGCCCCGGCCCCCGCCGCGCCCCTCGTCCACCAGCCGCGCCCGTACGGGGAGCAGCACGCGGTGCTGCTCCCCGTCCCGGCCGCCGAGCGCCGCGCCCTCGTCCAGCTCGATGACGGCTCGTGGGTCGCCGCGTACGTACCGGCCGCGCCGCCGGTCATCGTGCCCGCCGCCCCCGAGGCCGCCCCCGCCCGCCGGGGCCTCACGCCGTTCGAGCGGACCGCCGTCACCCTCGTCGGGAGCATCTGCGCCCTGACTCTCTGCACCGGGGGAGCCCTCGCCATGGCCGGACCCGCCGCCCTCGCCGCCGCCGCCGAACTCGCGATCGGCGCGGCCGCGTTCCTCGGGACCGCCGCAGTCGGGTGGGTCGTCCTCCGCTTCACCGGCGCCCTGTCCCGTGCCTCCAGGGAGCAGGCCACGGCCGCGCCCGCCCCGGCGCCCGTCACGGTCAACGTCACTGGGACCGGCGGGCAGGGCGGCCGGTGGGGCTCCCGTGGCGGCGCCGGGGTCCACATCGACCGAATCAACATCAGCCGCTGACCGCCCTCGACCACGACCAGGAGCAGCAGATGACCAGCACCGACCAGACCGGCCCCGCGCTCACGATCACGTCGTTCGGGTACGGCCACCAGCCCGGCGGGGTCGCCCCGGCCGCGCACCTGACCCTCGACCTCCGGCAGCACTTCCGCGATCCGCACGTGGACCCCGCCCTGCGGGAACTGACCGGCCGGGACCAGGAGGTGATCACGGCGGTGCTCAGCACCCCGGGGATCCCGGCCCTGATCGCCGCCACCGTCCAGGCGGCCCGAGCGTTCCTCGGCGGGCCGTCCGTCGGGCCGTTGCACATCGCGGCGGGGTGCGTCGGAGGCCGGCACCGTTCGTACGTCGTGGCCTCCGCCCTCGGGACCCTGCTCGCCGACCTCGACCCCACCGTGGTCCACCTCCACGCCGACCGCCCCGTGATCAGCCGCCCCGCGCCCCAGAGCTGACCACCCACCAGCACGACCAGGCCCCCGGGGCCGCCTCTATCGAGGGGCGGCCCCGGGGGCCTTTTTGCGTTTCTGGAGCACTTCGGCCTGACCGGCTTCACCCCTGGTCAAAGGCCTACATGGGGGAGCGGCAGCGCCGTGACGGACGCCAACCCCGCGAAGTTTCCTGCACTTCGCGACAGACGTCGTGAACTCCTAGGGGTGCGGCACCGCCCCGGATCCACGCGGTCGAGCTGCACTGCCGGGAACACCCGGCAGCAGGATCTTACGAAAGGGACCACGTACGTGAACATCACCCCCGGCGGAGGCGCCGGCCCGCGCCTGTCCGTGCTGCTCCTGGTGGCGGCCGCCGCCGTTGCAGCCGCGCAGAGTGAGGCATGGGCGAGTGCGGTGGGAACTGCGGTCACCCTGTACTCCGTCCTGACCATCGGCAGCCAGGACCGGAGGAATTGACCATGGCCCGCAAGAAGCCGACCGCCGCCCACCTTGCCCTGGTCCGCGCCCTCAAGGAGCACGGGTACAAGTCCAGCACGACGCAGGTGGAGCGTTGGCAACAGGAGGGCTGGCTTCCCAAGTCCTCGACCTGGTTCGAGCCCGGCTCCCCCACCGTCCAGCCGCACATTCTGCACCGGGCCCAGATGGTGGCGCTTACCGTGCGGCAGGGTCGCGGGATCGGGTGGACCGGGTGGCACCTGTGGGCCTCCGACGCCACCCCCGAAAACGCTCGGCGGCTACGGACGGCCCTGGTCGCGCACCTGAAGCGGCCGCTGACGCGGGCGGGCGTCGAGAAGGTCCCCACCGGAAACTCCGACCGGGCGTTCAAAGCCCGGCAGGCCGGCGCCGCGAAGATGCTGAAGAACCGCCGATTGCCGCGGCGGGACCTGGACGAGACTCTGCGCGCCCACGCTGCCGAAGCCGGACTCGAACTGCCCCGCTCGCCCGACGCCCTCCCGAACGTCTTCCACCGAGCCCTGATGAACCCCGGCGCCCGGCTGCTCCTCGGCGGCGCCAACGACCTCGGGATCGAGGAGCTACTGGAAGCGCTCGCAAAGGCCATGCCGGACCACACCGAGATGATCGAGAACCTGGGTGAGCAGCACCGGCAAGCCGAACTGACCGGCACCAACCTCTTGGCGGAGTCCCCGTGGTCTCAGGGCATCCCCGGCATGGTGCGCACCATCGAGACGGCCGACGACCGGGACCTGTGCCGCGCCGTGCACACCTGCACGCTGGCGACCGGCGCCCTTCACGATCTGATGCGGCGCTCCTCGGGCGAGCCGGAGATCCTCGCCCGGCTGACCGGGGATGTGATGTGGCAGCGGTGGGCCGTTGTCGGTGGCATCACCCCGGAGGGGGCCCCTGGCTTGGCTGCCGTCGCCCTCAACACGGTCCAGTACCTGATCGAGCCTGACTGGGCCGCGGAATTGGGCCGGTACATGTCCCTCATGCACGCCTTGGATGTCGCCTACCCCGAGCACCCAGGCACCCCCGAAGGCGGGATGGGGGGCTGAGTGCTGCGGGTGCCGGTCATACGGTCTGGTGACTTCCGCGAGACTGCTGCCGCCGAGGCGTGACATGCCCTTACACGTGGACCACCGGGACCTGGCCGCCCGCGGGCAGCATGGCCCTGAATTCTGCGATCGCAGAAAGCATGACCTGAAGCCCTCACTGTGAGGGCGCGGCAGGGGGCTCTTCTGCGTGTGGAGGAGCCACCGACGCGGATAGCCTGGGCCACTCGCCCGAAAGAGATGTCCCGATGTCGAAGCCAACCGATGTCACCTGGACTTCGGCCTGGGCTGCTGCCCGCCTGTGATCGTGGTGGACGGCGCCATGTCCGGGGCTCGCACCCTCGACCGGCGCCAGCCGGGCGCCAGACTCGACACGAGGAAGGGAAACACCGCATGAGCGCACAGCCCGTACACCCGCACCAGCTTCCGCCGGCCCCCGCCCCGGCCGCGGCCGCGAAGCTCCGCACCCGCATCGCCGCACAAGACGCCGCCGACCGCTGGCTCCCTGCCTTCGACCGCGACTGGGCCGCCGCGCTGGAGGAGTCCCGCGCGACGTACGACCTCACCGCGCTGCACGAGGTCGTACGCGAATGGCAGGGCCGACTCGACACCGCGCCCGCCGTCGCCGCACTCATCGCCTCAGGGTTCGAGGACACCGACAGCGTCGCCCTGGAGCACGTCATCGGAGTTCGCCGGTGAGTGATGCCTGGCCCGCCCGGCTGGCACCGCAGGCTTTTGCCTCCCTCGCCGAGCTCGACCCCACCGTCCAGGAGATGGTCCGCGACGTCCTCGACATCGCCTCCCGCTCGCCGTGGTCCTGGCCCCAGTGGGACCGCACCGACCCCGAGGGCGAAGACGTACGGCGCGCGTCGATCGGTGCGCTCACCGTCGTCTATTGGGTCAACCGCCCCCTCGAACACCTTCGGGTGCTGACCATCGTCTGGGCGGGCTGACATCCGCAGCATCACAAAGGCCCCGGTTTCCACAGGACATCCTGTGGAAACCGGGGCCTTTTGTGTTTGCCTTGGGCACGCCGGGCCGTAGGCGAGCGAGGTCAGGCGGACCGCAGTGCGTCGAGGGCGTCGAGCGCCAACTGCCACGGGTACGCGTCGACGTTGCCGTGCTTGGGCTGGTGGGGGCGGAAACCGCGTCCGGTTCCGTCGTCCAGGAGGTACTCGACTCCGGCCTTGCGCAGGGTGTCCACGGCAGGCGCGAGGGCAGGGTGCTGCGCCTGCGCGGCGTTGATGTACGGCAGGGCGACGACGGGGAGGTCCGGCAGGCCGAGAGCCTCGGTGATCAGTCCGAGGGCGAGCGTGTCGGCGTGGCCTGCCGCCCACTTCGTTGTGGTGTTCAGGGTGACGGGTGCGACGAGGAGGGCGTCCGGGCTCGGTAGGACGTCGCTCTGCGAGGGCAGTTTGTAGGCGTGCCGGACGGGGTGGCCCGTCAGCTCGTGCCAGGCGTCGAGCTCGCGTTCCCCTCCGGCTTCTTCGACGGACCAGCGGTGTGCGGCGGGGGTCAGGACGAGGGCGACGTCCCACCCGCGGGCCTGGGCGGCCTGGATGCCGGTGGTGACGTGCCGGGCGGGCGGGGCGGCGCATGAGATTACGTACAGGGTCTGGGTCACCCGGGCAGTCCACAGCGCTCGGCGAGCGCGCGCAACCGGCCCTCCGCGCTGCCTGCCCCCAGGAGGCGCAGATCGCGTACGAGTTGGTGTGTCCGGGGGCGGGCGAGGACTTCCTCGGGGGCTTCCCGTTCGGCGTCGAGGAGGGTGTCGACGGCGTCTTCGCGCCGGCCGGCCTGCGTGTAGGCGTGGGCCAGGTCGGTCAGGAGGTGGGCGCGGCGCTCGCGGGGCAGGGCTGCGCGTTCGTCCTCTGTGACGGCCAGGGCGACGGAGATCCCGGCCGCGCCTTCGTAGAGCTTGACGTGCGCGGCGAGCCGGTACAGCGACACGTTCGTCGTCGAGAACGCGGTGAACAGCGCGTTGCCGTCACCGCCCACGCCGTCGAGCTGCTGGGCGTGCTCGTCGGCCTGGTCCAGGAGGCCGGGGACGGCCCGGGCCGCGGCGGCGGCCCGCCGGTCGTCCAGGTGGGCTGCGGTCGCCTGTGCCATGGCCGCCTTGAGCCAGAGCATGCCCAAGGTGGACAGGCCGGCCGGGCCGCGGTCGACGAGGTCGGGGCCCAGGCGGGCGGCGGCGGCTTCGGCGAACGCCGCCGCGGCGTGCGGCTGTCCGTCGGCCGTCATCGCGTCGGACAGATGGCGGGCGGCGCTCGCCATGACGACCGGGTCACCGGAACGCTCGGCCGCGAGGACCGCGCGGTGTCCGGCGAGGGACGCGATGTCGGGGGCGCCGCCCTTGATGGCGAGCGCCTCGGCGAGCTGCAGGGCCATGCTGAGCGACCGGTAGGCGGCGAGCTGCTCCTCGCCCCTGTGATGAGCGGCGGCCCGGGTGGCGGTGGTGAGGAGACCGGGTACCAGTCGGCCGACACGGGAGAAGTGGGCGGAGGACTGGAATGCGGTCCAGCCGTGGACGACGGACCGGCGCAGGGTCTCGACGTCCACCGGGTTCGACGGATCGCTGTCGGAGGCCCCGGTGACGACGTCGTGGCGCTGCAGCGTGGAACGGATGAGGTCCATCTCCGCCGTGTCCGCCGGGGCCGACGCCGGCGCCTCGGCGAGGAGGTCGGCCAGCGTCACGCCCAGGACGTGGGCGGCGGATTCGAGGACGGACAGGCGGGGATCGGCCTGCCGCGCTCCGCCTTCGAGGTCCTGGACCCAGCGCAGGCTCTTGCCCATCAGCGCCCCGAAGTCCGTCTGCGACAGACGCCGCCGCGCTCTCCAGTGGGCGACGTTGCGCCCGATGCTCCGACTGGCCATCCGCTGCTCCCGTACCGGGCGAGGATGCACGCACTCTGCGTGCACACCCTCTGTTGTAGCGCCCTTACGGTCCGCGTATGACCAAGTCGCCCATGGCCACCGGCCCCACCTGGACCGACCGGTTCAACCTCACCCCCGAGACCTACGCGCACCTGCGGCACGGCACCGCGGTGTGGCAGCCCTGCGGATACGCCTGGGACGCCGTCGTCATCGCCCCGCTCCAGCGGGGGCTTGACGCACTCGACGTCCTCGCCCTGCCGCTCGACGCCGGCTATCCGGTGATCGCAGACCACTCCCGCCAGGAACTCATCACCTACGTGGCCAACGGATCCGGCCACATGCTCGCCGGCGTCCAGGGCGTCCGCGTCCTGGTTCGCGGCAGTGACCTCCTCACTCCCGCCGGGGAGTACGGGACCTACGCCGCGCATTGGCTCAGCCGCCCCTGCGTCGACGCCGACCACTACGTTGATGCGGGCGCCCTGCGGACCGCTCTGCTTGCCGTGGACGCCCTGCCGCCGATCCGGGCCGATCAGATCGAGCACGCACCGGCCAGCTGACCCGTACGCGACCGCGCACCCTCCTTGCCGGCCGCGTACTTCCCGGGCCCCCGGAGCCACCCCCTGCTCCGGGGGCCCACCCATGTCCCCGCACGATGCACGCACTCTGCGTGCACTCCCGCGACTGGACCGCCCCTACCGTCCGGGACATGACTTCCACCGACCGCACCGCCGCGCCCCTGCCCGCCACGAGGCCAGCCGTCCCCGAGGGGGACGTAGAGCTCCACGCGGCCACGACCATGCCCTCCTTCGGACGGGACCTGGTCCGCACACTCCACGAGGCTCGGAGCGCTGTCAGCGCCCTCGCCCTCACCGACAGCCTTGTCAGTGACGTCGAGGTGAGCGCGTACACCGCCCTGGTGTGCACCGGCAACACCCCAGCAGCAGCGCTGGCGGCCGCCGCCGCCCTCGCCACCAAGGCGCCCAGCCTGGAAATCCACGCCCTCTCCTGGGCCCGAGTCCCGGGTCCACGCGAAGGCACGACGGAGTTCCAGGTCACCATCACGGTCACCTCGCCGGACCCTGAGACCGGCGAGCACGGTGGCTCCACCCACCACGCGGACCGCCGGCGCGGTTAGACCGCTCCACCCGCCCCGCCCATTCCGCAACCCGGTTGGCGAACGCCGAACCGAGACCGTCCCGGGCGGGGCCGGACATCACGTACTGACCGAAGGAGAGAGCCGTGTCGTCACCACGTCGCAGCCGCCAGCGCCAGACCGTGCCGGGCTGGATCAGCGAGGGCACCGCCATCCACGACCCGCACGCGGGCCGCCGAGGCGTCGTCCAGTTCATCGGCGAGTGGACGAACCCGAACACCGGTCTCGTCGTGGAGAACGCCGTGTACGCCAGAGTCGCGGGCGGAGGCCCGGAGTGGGTCGTCTCCGATCCGTCCAGCCTCGAACGGGACTGAACCGGAGGGCAGGGAAGAGGGGTCGATGCCGCCGCGTCGACCCCCTCCGTGCCTTGATCAATCCTCTCGATGTGGAAGTTCCGTGACTGCTTCCGGCATTGGAGAGTCCTGTCAGCAATCCGCTGACAGGACTCTCCCATGCC
>NZ_JBSGXU010000023.1:0-54405 GCF_053610205.1 Streptomyces sp. NPDC054932
GTGCGGTGGGGACCCCCGGCCCCGGAGCTCGCGCGCGAGCCGACAGAGGTGTCCGCAGGGGACGAACATCCCTGGCGGGGTCGGCGACACCGCAACCCCGCTCACGCCTGCGCCGCGAGGGTGAACTCCTTCACGAGCGTGGTGCAGAAGGCATCGAGGTCGTCGGGCTTGCGGCTGGTGATCAGTGTTGCCGGGGCCGCACTCCCTTCACCGGGGTGTCGGTCACCCCAGTAGACCGCCGCCGCCGCGGCGGAGCAGACCGGTGGATGCCGGGACGGCTCGCGCCCGGCGTTCGACTCGGTCCCTTCGCGCCTTCCCCGGCCGGCGGCCTTGAAGCGGAGCGCGGCGGATCCCGTACGTGGCCGCACGAGGGGGCGGTCCTGTGCCGGGGCCGGGCGGCTTCCGTACCCTGGCTGCATGCGTACGCGCCCCACTCTCAGCTGGACCCCCACCGAGGACCCGCGGCCGGGCAGCACGGATCCGGAGCCGGTCGCCGACGCGCTGAGGACCGGCGGCGTGCTGGTGCTCAGCGGGGCGGGCCTTTCCACGGAGTCGGGCATCCCCGACTACCGGGGCGAGGACGGAAGCCTGCGCCGGCACACCCCGATGACCTACCAGGAATTCACCACGAGCACGCAGGCCCGGCGCCGCTACTGGGCACGCAGTCACCTGGGCTGGCGCACCTTCGGCCGCGCCCGGCCCAACGCCGGGCACCGGGCCGTGACCGCGTTCGGGCGGCACGGCCTGCTCTCGGCGGTGATCACCCAGAACGTCGACGGCCTGCACCAGGCCGCCGGCAGCAAGGACGTGGTGGAACTCCATGGAAGTCTGAACCGGGTCGTATGCCTTTCCTGCGGCGCCTCCGGCGCACGCCGGGAACTCGCCCGGCGGCTGGAAGAGGCCAATGCCGGCTTCGATCCCGGGACCGCCCGGCTGAATCCGGACGGTGACGCCGACCTCACCGACGAACAGGTCGGAGGCTTCACCGTCATGCCCTGCTCGGAATGCGGCGGCATCCTCAAACCCGACGTGGTGTTCTTCGGCGAAACCGTTCCCCCGAACCGGGTCGAGCGCTGCCGCGAACTGGTCGATGCGGCGACCTCGCTCCTGGTCCTGGGGTCCTCGCTGACGGTGATGTCCGGGCTCCGGTTCGTCCGTCAGGCAGCCCAGGCGGGAAAACCCGTACTGATCGTCAACAGGGACCCGACCCGGGGCGACCGGCACGCCGCCACCCGCGTCGCACTCCCCTTGGGGGCTACCCTCACCGCCCTCGCCGACGGACTGAACATCCCCGTCGACGGCCGGACGGCGGACTGAACCAGGGACCTGCCGGGCCCGAGCGCCAGCGTCCTGCGGCGGCCGTCAGCCCTCACGGCCCGGCAGGAGCTCCTTGGCCTTGGCCACGGCGAAACCCCAGCCCTGGGCCACGGTCGGTTTGCCGGGCACGGCCACTTCCTCCGGGTTCGTGAGCACGTCCAGCAGGACCGGCCCCGGTGTCTCGAAGGCGCGGCGTACGCCCTCGTGCAGCTCGGCCGGGTCGGTGACCCGGATCCCCGTCAGGCCGAGGGCGGTGGCGACCGCGGCGAAATCGGGGTTGTCGAGTTCCGTGCCGAATTCGGGCAGGCCCGCCTGCTCCTGTTCCAGCTTGACCATGCCCAGGCGGCGGTTGTCGAAGACGACGAGCTTCACCGGCAGCCGGTACGTCTTGATGGTCATGAGGTCGCCGAGCAGCATGCTCAGCCCGCCGTCCCCGCAGAGCGCGACGACCTGCCGGTCGGGTGCCCACAGCTGGGCACCGAGCGCCTGGGGCATGGCGTTGGCCATCGAGCCGAGGTTGTACGAGCCGATCAGTCGGCGGTGGCCGCGCATGGTGACGAAGCGGGAGAGCCAGACGGTGGCCATGCCGGTGTCGGAGGTGAAGACGGCGTCGGCGTCGGCGCAGGCGTCCACCGCCGCGGCCAGCGCCTCCGGGCGGATGGCGTGCTCGCGGTTGTCCAGGGCGGCCCGCAGCTTCCCGGTCCAGCGGTGCTCGTGTGCGGGGTCGGCCAGCCGCTGCTGTCCCTCCTGCCAGCGGAGGTATCGCTCCCGGGCGTCGTCGAGGTGTGCACGGTCCGGGACCGCCTTCAGCAGCGGCAGCAGGGCCCGCAGCGTGGCGCCGACGTCGCCGGCCAGGCCCACGTCCACCGGGGTGCGGCGTCCCAGGTGGTCCTCGCGGGAGTCGACCTGGATCACCTTGGCGTCCTTCGGGTACCACTCCCGGTAGGGGAAGTCGGTCCCCAGCATGAAGAGCACGTCCCCGCTGTCGAGCGCGTGGGCGGCGGCGGGGTTGCCGATGAGACCGGTCTGGCCCACCTGGAAGGTGTTGTCGTCCTCGAAGCCCTCCTTCGCCTTCAGCGTGAGCACCATGGGCGCCGCCAGCAGTTCGGCGGTCCGCAGGACCTCGGTACGGGCCTCGCGGGCTCCCTGGCCGACGAGGAGGGTCACCCGGGACGCGGCGTTCAGCAGCTCGGCGGCCCGGGCGAGGGCCGGGTCGTCGGGCCGGGTGACGGCGCGGTCGAGGCCGAACCGCGTGGGCCTGTCGTCGCTCAGCTCCTGATCACCCAGGTCGCCGGGGACGGTCAGGACGGCCACTCCGCCCTGGGTCACGGCGGCGCGTACGGCCGATTCGAGCAGGCGCGGCATCTGGTCCGGGGTGGTGACGGTGGCCCGGTGGACGGCGACGTCCCGGAAGAGCAGGTCGTTGTCGACTTCCTGGAAGTAGTCGCTGCCGATCTCGGCGAGGGGGACCTGGCCGCAGATGGCCAGGACGGGCGTGCGGCTCTTGGCGGCGTCGTAGAGGCCGTTGAGCAGGTGCACGGAGCCGGGTCCGACCGTGCCCATGCACACTCCGAGGGTCCCCGACAGCTGGGACTGCGCCGAGGCGGCGAAGGCTGCGGCCTCCTCGTGCCGGCAACCGATCCAGTTCAGGCCGGCGGAGGTGCGGATGGCGTCGGTCAGCGGGTTCAAGGCGTCTCCGACGACGCCGAAGACGTGCTGGACGCCGAGTTCCTCGAGTGCGTCGACGATGACGTGGGCGACGGTGCGTGCCACGGGACTGCCCTTCGTTTGCCGGTTCAGCGGCCGGTTCGGCGAATGGAGTGGGTGAAGCGGTCGGGGTCGGCCTCCTTCCAGTCGGCTGCCCAGCTTTCGGGCGGTGATGCGAGCAGTTCCCCGGGGGCGAGCCAGGTGTGGAGTTCGGCGTACGAGCGGACGGTGTGCGGGTCCACCCGCTGGAGCAGCATGTGGGGGCGCAGCCCGCGCGCGTCGTCGACACCCATGGCCGCCATGATCTGCAGCGCGCTCTTGACGGTGGCCTCCTGGTAGCGCCGTACGCGCTGCGCCTTGTCACCGACGTCCAGGGCGCGGGCGCGCCGCTCGTCCTGGGTGGCGACCCCGACGGGGCAGGTGTTGGTGTGGCAGCGCTGGGCCTGGATGCAGCCGATCGCGAACATCATGGCGCGGGCCGAGTTGGTGTAGTCGGCGCCCTGGACCAGGCGTTTGACGATGTCGCTGCCGGTGGCGACCTTGCCGGAGGCTCCGATGCGGATGCGGTCGCGCAGCCCGGAGCCGACGAGGGCGTTGTGGACGGTCATCAGGCCGTCGCCGAGAGGCAGGCCGACGTGGTCGGCGAACTCCAGGGGTGCCGCGCCCGTGCCGCCCTCCGCCCCGTCGACGACGATGAAGTCGGGGGTGACGTCCGTCTGCCGCATGGCCCTGCACACGGCGAGGAACTCGCGGCGCGAGCCGACGCACAGCTTGAACCCCACGGGTTTGCCGCCGGCGAGCTCCCGCATGCGGGCCAGGAAGCGCACCAGCTCGCGCGGGGTGGAGTACACGCGGTGGAACGGCGGCGAGACGACGGTCTCCCCCTGCGGCACACCGCGCACCTGCGCGATCTCCGCGTTCACCTTGGCACCGGGCAGGACGCCGCCGATGCCCGGCTTGGCACCCTGACTGATCTTCAGCGACACGCACTTGACCTGCGGGTGTGCGGCCCTCTCGGCGAACTGCCGCTCGTCGAAGCCCCCGTCGTCGGTACGGCACCCGAAGTATCCGGTGCCGATCTCCCACACGAGGTCCCCGCCGGGTCGCCGGTGGTACTCGGACACGCCGCCTTCGCCGGTGTCGTGGGCGAAACCGCCGAGCTGCGCACCGGTGTTGAGGGCGAGGACGGCGTTGGCGGACAGGGAGCCGAAGCTCATCGCCGAGACGTTGAGCAGCGACATGTCGTACGGCTGGGTGCAGTCGGGGCCGCCGACCCGGATCCGCGGCGGATCGGCTGGTACCGGGTGCGGGGCCATGGACGGGGTGAGGTATTCGCTGCCGGGCCGGAGGAGGTCCCGCTCGGTGCCGAAGGGCTCCTCTGCGTCGGTGCCCTTGGCCCGCTCGTAGACGATGCTGCGGGTGTCGCGGTCGAAGGGGCTGCCGTCGATGTTCCGCTCGATGAAGTACTGCTGTATCTCCGGCCGCAGCGCCTCCAGAGCGAACCGGAGGTGACCGAGCAGGGGGTAGTTCCGCAGGACGGAATGGCGGCGTTGCAGGAGGTCGTACGAGGCCACCAGGACGAGCAGCAGCAACGGCACGGCCACGGCCCACCACCAGGGTGAGAGGAGGACGGCGGCGACCGCGGCGAGCGCCGCCGCGGCGCCGGGCAGGATCAGGGCAAGTGTCTTCAGCACACCCCGCTTGTGTCCCGACGGCCGCCCGCCAAGCATTCCAGGGGGCTTCTCCGCGAGCCAGGCGACCAGTTGCTCCCGTACCGCGCAGCGAAACCCTGCTGGGGCAGCCACTCATGATCCGGCCCGCACGGGGAACACGGCCGTCACCGACCGAAAGGGGCATGGACATGCTCGGCATCACCGCCGCAGTGCTGTTCTTCATCGCCTTCCTCATCAACGCCGCCACCATCAGCACCGACGAAGTGTTCAGCTCCACCAACTTCATGCTGATCGGCCTCGCCGCGCTCGCGCTCCACGTCGCCGGCATCGGCCACGGGTGGGCGGTCCGCGGCCGGGGCCGTGGGCGCTGACCCCATGGCATCGAGGGAAAGCAGGAGCGGGGTCGCGCGGCGCGGCGCGACCCTCGGGCGCGATCTGGTGCTCGCCGTGGGGCTCGTCGGTACAGCCGTGGGCGGACTGGCCGTCTTCGTCAAGGCCGCCTCGGCGGCCGGGACGCGGATGCCGGTCCTGCCGATGGCCACGGCGGTGGTGCTGCTGATCGGCGTGGCGTTCGCCCGATGGAGCGTGTCCCCCGTCGGGCGTCGCTCCTCGGCAGCGTCCGACCCGGGCGGGCGCTCCGCGACTGGCGTGCGCTCCGCAATGGGCGTGCGGCCCGCGACGGATCCGCCGGATGTGGGAGCCGATGCGCTGGACCATGGCGCGGCCGATGCCGACGGCTTCGAGCACACCGTCGCCGCTCTCTGCGTACGCGACGGCTGCACCCCGGTGGAAGTAGTGGGCGGCGCGGGCGACCTGGGCGCCGACGTGATCGCCACGACCCCGGACGGGCTGCGCGTCATCGTGCAGTGCAAGCACTACGCCGAGGACAACCGGGTCGGCTCGCAGGACTTGCAGCGTTTCGGCGGGACGTGCTTCGCCGTCCACGACGCCGACGTGGCGATCGTCGTCACCACCGGCCACTTCACCGCGCCTGCGCTGGAGTACGCCGCCACGTGCGGCATCGTCTGTGTCGACGGCGAGGCCCTGGCGGCCTGGACCGAGCCGGGCGTACGGCCGCCGCCCTGGGAACCGGACGCTGTCCACTCCGACCTCTCCCGGAGTGAGCCGACGGTCCCGCACACAGGGGCGTGGAGGGGGTGGCAGCTGCCGGGTACCGGGCAGCACCCGGTACCCGGCACCCCTTCGAAGTCGACCTCGAGGCCCGAACCGCCGGTGAGGGCGCCTCGGCGGTTCGACCAGCTTGAGCGCGAAGCCGAGCAGGACGGCGGTACGGGGTACGGGGGTCGTCGGACGAACCCCACATGCTGGACGTTCGGTGCGGGAGTCGGGTACTGGCGGACAGGCTGTTCGAAGTGGTCCTGATCCAGCTCTACCGCTGGATCCTCGGCCGACTGCAGCATCAGCCGGCCAGGGCGATCAGCCTTCGATACGCGAGCCGGTCGCTCCGTCGCGCGGTGAGGTGGACGTAAGGGTGCTGTCCCCCTCACGGTCGCGGCTTCGGTCTCGGCTCGGCAGAGGTGTCATACCTGGCGGCTTTCCACCCCGGCGCCACTCATGGAGACACGGCCGCCCCGACCCCGCTCCGCGGCATGCGCAGCCAGGTCGGTCAGGGCCGTCAGAAGCACCTCGGCCGTGTGCTTCGTTCCTGGCGGCCTGATCACGGGGTCGGGCCGAGATGCTGTTCCAGCCAGTCCGCGGCAGCGCGCCGGTAGAGCCGCCGATTGTCCGCCCGCAGGAATTCGTGGCCCTCGTTGCGCAACGTCAGCTGCCGCGCCGACACGCCGCGGTCGCGTGCCGCGCGGACGAACTGCTCCGACTCCGTCGGCGGCACGTTGGTGTCGTGCTCCCCGTGCACGGCCAGTACGGGGGCTCGCAGTTGATCGATGCGGCTCATCGGGGACAGGGCGCGCAGCAGTTCCCGGTCGTGTTCGGGATGGCCGTACTTGGCGGCCGCGGACTGGGCGATCCACGGCTCCGTACCGGCGAAGAAGGTGGCGAAGTCCGACATCCCGCAGACGGCGACCCCGGCGCGGAAGAGGTCGGGATGCCACACGAGGGAGGCCATGGTGAGGTAGCCGCCGTACGAGCGGCCCATCACCCCGAGCCTCAGCGGGTCGGCGTACCCGAGCGAGACCACGTGCGCGGCGCAGTCGGCGACGTCGTCGATCGCTGCGAACCGGCCGGCGCCGAGGTCGGCGTCCACGAAGGACCGGCCCCAGCCGGACGAGCCGCGGACGTCCGGGGCGAACACGTCCAGTCCCCTGCCGAGGAGCTCGTGGTAGAGCGGATTGAAGACGGGCCGTTCCTGTTCCTCCGGTCCGCCGTGGAGATGGATCACGCACGGGGCCGGGCGGCCCGGGTCCTGCTCCGGCGCACGGTAGTACCAGCCGCCGAGGACGAGCCCGTCCCGGGCCTCGCAGCGCAGGGGCATCGGGCGTACGGGGGGCCGCCCGGGCGGGACCGCGTCCTCGTCCCGCGCCGACCAGCCGGTGCGCGCGGGGACGAGGGCCTCGTCCAGTTCCCAGATGCCGGGCCTGCGCCGGGATCCCGACAGGGCGGCGAACAGCCCGCCGCGTTCCAAGGGCGCGATGCGAGTCACCACCTCGTGGGGCAGGACCGGATGGTGTCGCGGTCCGATGTCGCCGTCCGTACGGCGGAGGTGGAGTGCCACGCTTTCCAACTCGGTCGCGCCGTGGGCGTTCCAGGCAAGGACGGCCCACCGGCCGTGGCCGGGCACGGTCAGCAGATCGAGGGCGGACTTTTCCCGCTCCGCGGCTACGGACAGGCCTTGGGACCGGCCCTCCTCGTCCAGCCGTACCCGCAGGAGGGCCGCGAACTCCCGCTCCGCGTCGCTGCGCAGCCACAGTGTCCTCGCGTCGGCGGAGAACCGGCCGATCCAGGGGTCCCCGTCGGCGACGTGCAGCGCGAAGGTGGTGCGGCCCGCAGCGGTGTCGAGTACGAGGGCCTCCCGTCGGCCGCGCGGACCACGTCGGACGAGCGCGAAGCGGCCGTCCGCACTCATGTCGCAGACCCGGAGAGAGGCTGCTCCCTCCTCGCCGAACAGCAGAACAGGTCCGGTGGCTCCGTCGGGGTCCACAAGGTAGGCGGCCAGCCCGCCGCTCCGGGCCGGGCCGAGGCCGGCGGCCGACGCACCGCCCGCCACCGCAGGGACCGCTCCGAGCACGGACGGCGCGGGGCCCCGCCGGACCAGCTGTTGCGCGGCCCCTCCTTCGAGCAGGGTGGCCGGGCCGCCGCGCTCGGACCATGCCGAGCCCGGTGTCCTTCCGTCAGCCGGCGGCGCGCCCTCCGCGTCCGGCGGCAGATGTCCCGGTCCGGCGTGCTCCGAGCCCGCCGGGGAGGGCTGGGCGACCGTGACGGCGAGGGCGGCGCCGTCACGCGTCCAGCACCCGAGGTGAGCCGAGCTGCCCGGTTCGGCGCCCGCGAGTACCTGACGTCCGGTTCCGTCCGGGCGCACCACCAGAACCCGGGTGTGCTCGCCGCCCCCCGGCGCCGAGGTGTAGGCGATCCACCGCCCGTCCGGCGACCAGGAAACCTCGGTCACCGGGTCGGGGTCGCCGTCCAGCACGTGCACCTCCGCCCCCCGGGCGGGCCCGCTCCACAGCTGGGGGACCCCGGCCCGGTCGCAGATGAACGCCACGTGCTCGCCCGTCGGGTCGGCCGAGGGGTACCAGCATCCGTGGGCGGCCAGGAGGGTCGGCGGGTCGACGCCGCGATGGCCGGGCATCCGAACCGGCGCGGGGGCCGGCACCGGGTCCGCCGGGGGCGCTCCGGCGCCGGGGGGACCGGCAGTCCCGCGGGGTGCTGCGTGCACGTGCTTCAGGGAGTTCGTGTGCTCCTGGGGCATGGGCCGCCTCTCCCGGGCTTCCGCTTCCAAGTGCCGACCGCTCAGTGGTTCGCTCAGTGGATACCGTGCGTCTGCAGCCAGATTTCCAACGACGCGACCTGCCACAGGGTGTTGGCCCCGCGTTTGGTGCGATGGCGGTTGGGCGCCTCAAGAAGCTCGTGGACCAGGCGCTGGTCGAAGATGCCGCGTCGGCGTGCTTCCGGGGCCGTGAGGGCGGCCCGTACGCGAGCCAGCACGGGTTCGGCCATGTGCCGGACCGCAGGCACCGGGAAGTAGCCCTTCGGGCGGTCGACGACTTCAAGGGGCAGGATCTTGCGTCCGATGTCCTTGAGCACGGCCTTGCCACCCTGCGCGACCTTGAGCTGCGGAGGACAGGCGGCGGCCAGCTCGACGAGCTCGTGGTCCAGGAAGGGCACCCTCGCCTCCAGGCCCCAGGCCATCGTCATGTTGTCCACCCGCTTGACCGGGTCGTCGGGCATGAGCGCGTGGACGTCCATGCGGAGGGCCGCGTCGAGAGCGGTCGCGGCCCCCGGTGCGGCCATGTGCGCCCGGACGAACCCCATCGAGGCGTCGTGGTCGGCGGTGAGGGCGGGGTGCAGCATGGCGGTGAGATCGGCGTGCGTCCGGTCGAAGTACGCGTCCGCATACGCCTCGTCCGCAGCCGGCCGGGCTGCCGAGGCGATCCGCGGGTACCAGTGGTAGCCGGCGAACACCTCGTCCGCGCCCTGGCCGCAGAGCACGACCTTCACCTCCTTGGAGACCTGTTCCGACAGCATGTGGAACGCGACGGAGTCGTGGCTGACCATCGGCTCGCTCATGGCGCCGATCGCGGCTTCCAGCGCCGGCGGAAGCCGGTCGGACGGGATCATGAATTGATGGTGGTCGGTCGAGAACCGTCGCGCGATCAGGTCCGAAAACCGGAATTCGTCTCCGTCCTCGCCGTTCTCCGTCTCGAAGCCCATCGCGAAGGTCGCGAGGTCCTCCTGCCCCGCCTCGGCGAGCAGCGCCACGATCAGGCTGGAGTCCAGCCCGCCCGACAGGAGCACGCCCACGGGGACGTCCGCGACCGTGCGCCGCCGGACCGCCGTGCGCAGCGCGTCGTGCACCGCCTCCTGCCAGAGCGCCGGGTCCTCGCCGAGCTCGGAGTGCCGGGTGTACGACGGCTGCCAGTAGCAGTGGTCACGGTGCGTGCCGTCCCGCTCCACGACGCGAACGGTGGCCGGCGGGATCTTCCGTACGCCGGCCAGTACGGTGCGGGGCGCCGGGACCGTACCGTGCCAGCTCAGGTACTGGTGCAGCGCCACCGGGTCGAGGGACGTGTCGACTCCCCCGCCCTCCAGCAGGGCGGGCAGGGAGGAGGCGAAGCGGAGCCGGTCGGTGTCCTGGGTGACGTACAGGGGCTTGATGCCCAGCCGGTCACGGCCCAGTACGACACGGCCGGTGTGGTGCTCGACCACGGCGAAGGCGAACATGCCGATGAGAGCCTCGACGCACTCCCAGCCCCACTCGGCGTACGCCTTGACGACCACCTCGGTGTCGGAGCGGGAGAAGAAGCGATGCCCGAGCCCTTCCAGGCGTTCACGCAGCTCACGGTGGTTGTAGACGCAACCGTTGAAGACCGCGGTAAGACCCAGCTGCGCATCGGTCATGGGCTGGGCACCGCGCTCGGAAAGATCGATGATCTTCAGGCGCCGGTGCCCGAGCGCCACAGCGCCCTGCGACCACGCCCCGCGGCCGTCCGGTCCCCGCGACTCCAGGACATCGGCCATGCGTTCGATCGCGGCGAGGTCCGGCCGTCTACCGTCGAAGCGCATCTCCCCGCTCAACCCGCACACGGGGCACCCACCACACGTACGGCACCTCGGGGGCACCCGCCCGGGACCTCGCTTTCCGTGGAGCACCTGGTCACGTACGCCATCACTACACTCCTGTACGACTTCGGCCGACGACGGGCGGACCGGCCCGAACGGGCGATCGACATATGAGGCCCCTGCCCGTCGGAGCGCGCCTTAAGCGGACGCTCCTCCTCGCCGCCCCAGGGGCCGCACCGCACCGCCGATGCCGGAGTCGGCGCGGTCCGGATGCGTCAGCCCTCGACGCCGGTCGACGTGCGGGCGGCGCCCATGGGCTTGGACTCGGGGGAACCGCGCCGACCAGGACTACGTATGCCCGCGCACGCTCGCGCATCCGTCCCGTTTCCCCTGCAGACCACTCGACCGGCCCCGGGTCCGGCCGAGACGGGTGGAGAGCGGGACTGCCGGTCAGCTGCAGGCAACGGCCTGCCACGGCCCCCGCCCCGCGCCGTGGGGCCCGGCGGCCGGTGGCTCGCGGCTCGCGGCCACCCGGGTGACCTGCGCCCGGCCCACGGCCCCGTACCAGCGTGCACACGCACCGCAGCGAGAGGATGCACGAACCGATTCCCCCTTCTTCGCGGCTGGAGTCTTTCAGTGCTCGAACGCAAGCAGCTCAAGGGCCGTACCCAGGTCACCTTCACCCTCCCGGACAACACGCCGGACGGGCCCGTCAGCGTCGTCGGAGACTTCAACCACTGGAATCCCGCCGCCCACCCCCTGACTCCCCGCGGGGACGGAACCCGCGCCGCAACCGTCACGCTCCCCAGCAACAGCGCCCATTCCTTCCGTTACCTCGCGGCCGGCGGCCACTGGTTCGACGACGAACAGGCCGACAGCCACGACGGCACCAACGGCCGCCTCCGCACCTGACCCGCCGCCCACCGCAACGGTCGACGCCGGCCTCCGGCGCCGCTACCACGGGGCGCGGGCGCAGATGGTCTTGCCACCGTCGGGGGTGGGCTCGATGTGCACGTCGGTGGTGAGGTGATCGATCAGTTGCCATCCCCAGCCGCCGGTTCCGTCGATGTGGGGCGGGCCCGGCCTGGGCGGGTCGGGGCTGGCGTCGGTGACGCAGATGTCGATGTGATCACCGTTCAGTTCGAGATGGAGCGATGCGGGCCCCTGGGTGTGGCGAATGACGTTGGCGACCAGCTCCCCGACGACCAGGAGCACGGCGTCGTCATTCCCGGGCCGGGTGGGCGGCCGAACGCGGGCCGCGTGGTGAAGAAAGGCACGGGTCGCATCGCGAGCCGACGCCGTGGGCTGCCCGCTGCGGGGCAGGGACCGATCGAGGACGGGTATGCCCATACCTCCTCCTTCCGCCGTGGCTCCACAAGGCACCTGCCCGGTCCTGGAAGGAGAAACCCGGCAACGCCCCGCGAAGGCATTGCTCCCCCTCGTGCCTTGGCGGTGTGCGCAGCGCGCGAGAGGGCAGGCGAACCACATGGCCGTTTTCGTCGGCACCTCGGGATGGCAGTATCGGGACTGGTCGGGCGTTCTCTACCCATCGGACCGGCCCCAGCGGCTCTGGCTGGAGGAGTACACACGGCATTTCCCCACCGTGGAGCTCAACAACGCCTTCTATCGGCTGCCGTCGCCGGAGACGTTTGCCCAGTGGCGCGCACGGACCCCACCCGGCTTCGTCATGGCCGTCAAGGCCAGTCGGTTCCTGACACACGTCAAACGCCTCCGTGACCCGCAGGAGCCGGTCCGACGGCTCATGGAGCACGCCGCTCCCCTGGGCGACCGGCTGGGTCCGGTCCTGCTCCAGCTCCCGCCCACGCTGCGCGCCGACCCTCCCGCGCTCGACGCCTGCCTCGCGTCCTTTCCCACCGGCACTCGCATCGCCGTCGAACCACGGCACGAGTCGTGGTGGACGGCGGACGTACGCTCCGTGCTCGTCGGCCGCGGCGCGGCCCTGTGCTGGGCCGACCGCCGGTCGCGGCCCGTGACACCGCTGTGGCGGACGGCCGACTGGGGTTACGTACGTTTCCACGAGGGCCGTTCCCGGCCCGCGCCCCGGTACGGCCCTGCGGCCCTGCGGAGCTGGGCGAAGCGGATCGCGGACACCTGGCCCCGGGACGCGGACGTCTTCGCCTACTTCAACAACGACGCCGGCGGAGCAGCCGTTGCCGACGCACGGTCGTTCAGCGGTTTGACGGGTGGACCGGAGGTCGTGTGACCTCCTTCCTCGGGAGAACGACCACGGCCACGACCGTGTGGGCCCGGGAGCTGGTTCCCGTCGGCGCACGACAGCGCCGGCTTCGGACGCCACGGGCGCCGGGACCTGCCATGCTGAGCAGGTCGACTTCGGTCCTCACGCCTTGGAGGCCCTGATGCGTGCAGGTGTCGTGGTCGCCGCGCAGCCCGGTGTGGAGGACCTCGCCGTGCGGGCCGAGGAGTTGGGCCTGCACAGCTTCTGGGTCAACGACAGCCCGATGGTCCACGGCGACCCCTTCGTCGCCCTGAGCCTGTGTGCGAAGGCCACCAGCCGCATCAGGCTCGGCATCGGCGTGACCTCACCGGCGCTGCGCTCGGCCCCTGCCGCCGCGAGCGGGCTCGCCAGCCTCAACGCCCTGGCACCGGGCCGGATCATCTGCGGAGTCGGCACCGGAAACACCTCCCGGCGCACCCTGGGCATGCGTCCGACCACGGCGGCCGGGCTGGAGAACTTCACCCGTGTACTGCAGGACCTGTGCGCCGGACGTTCGACGGAGTACCGCGAAGGTGACCGGGTCCGCGACATCCGGTTCCTGCACGCCGGGGCGCACGTGAACACCGCCGACCCGATCGAGTTCGTCGTGGCCGCGCTGCTCGGACCGAAAGCCGCCGCCGTCGCCGGCCGCCGCGGCACCGGCCTCATCTCCTTCGGCCTGCTGGACCCCACCGCCTGGCACGCGCTGCACGACACCCGCCGCCACGCAGCCCAGGGCCCCGATTCCCACACGGGCGCCCGGGCGGACTCCTACGTGGTCACCTCGCTCCACCTGCTCGACGAGAACGAGGACCCCCACGGCGACGCGGCCCGGGACGCGACGGGCCATCTCGTCCTGTCGCTGCTGGCCTTCGCCGCCGACACGGCCGCCGACACACCCGCCCTCGCCGAGCAGCTCCGCCCCGAGGAACGCGAGGCGGTGCGGCGGCTCCTCGACCGGCGGGGCACCACCGCCACGGCGCCGGACCGGCACATCAAGCTCTACCCCGACTACCTCGGACGCATCGCACCGCAGGACCGGGACCTGGTCCTGCCCTCGCTGATGAACACCCTGGCCCTGGTCGGCACCCGCGAAGACCTCCTCGCCCGTATCACCACCCTGGAACAGGCCGGCGTCGACGAACTCCTCATTCAGCCGGTTGTCGATCCGCCCACCGAGATGGCCGTGCTCACCGAACTCCTCGCCTGAGCCGACCAGCCTGCTGCACGTCTTGACCCCATTCCTGGCGCCACACCGTCGAAGTCCGCAGGTCGGCCGCACATGTGGCGGGACGTCATGGACAGCCACCGCTCTCCACCGGAGGCGATGCCTCCCCACGCCCTTGACGGAGGTGCCGACACGCCGGTTCCCGGTGCCGGGCCAAAAGTGGCTGTGAATTGACGCACAGGGATCCGGAGTGCGGGAGGAGTGCCGACAAGTTCTATATTCATACGAACCATCAGCACGCGGCCCGTCTGCGGTGATCAGGGGGAACAACTGAGATGGCCGACACCGACACCGCTCCGGACGTCCGGACGGAGTCCCGGAAGACCCGCAAGATGCACAGGAAGGCACAGAACCGCAGACGCCTGGGCATCGGCATGGCCGTGATCGCCCTGGGCGGGGCCGCCGCAACCGCGTACGCCTTCACGCTGGGCGACTCCTCGGACACCGCCCAGCGCGACGCGAAGCCCACGGCCCCGGATGCCGTGGCGGACGAGGCCGCCGCCGCCAAGGTCCCGGAAGAGGCCTGGGACGGCAAGGTCAAGGTGCTCGGAGACGGCTCCACCTCCTACACCGGACCGCAGCCGGGACAGCTCAAGCCCGAGCGGCTGAAGCCCGGTGAGAAGCCACCGCAGTTCGTGGTGTTCTCCTGGGACGGCGCGCTGGAGGGCGACGACCACCTCTTCTCCCACTTCCGTCAGGTGGCCAAGCAGAACAAGGCCCACATGACCTTCTTCCTCACGGGCATCTACCTGCTGCCGGAGAGCAAGAAGACGCTCTACCGCCCGCCGCAGCACAGCCCGGGCTCGGCCGCGATCTCGTACCCGACCGTCCCGCACGTGAAGAGCACGCTGGGGCAGCTGCGCGGTGCCTGGACCGACGGCAACGAGATCGGCTCGCACTTCAACGGGCACTTCTGCGGGCCCAAGGGCGGCGGGGAGTGGAGCCCCGCCGAATGGAAGAGCGAGATAGACCAGACGTACTCGTTCATCAAGAACTGGAAGACGAACACCGGTTTCACCAAGGAAGCACCCCTGCCCTTCGACCCGGACCGGGAGGTGGTCGGCGGCCGTGCGCCCTGTCTGGAGGGCCAGAAGAACCTCCTGACCGCGATCAAGCCGTACGGCTGGCGCTACGACGCGAGTTCCTCGGGAGACTTCCAACTGTGGCCGACCAAGCAGGACGACATATGGAACTTCCCCCTGCAGCTCATGCCGCTGCAGGGGAAGGAGGTGCAGGTCCTCTCCATGGACTTCAACTTCCTCTTCAACCAGTCGGGTGACAGCACTCAGGGCGACCCGGCGAAGTTCCCCGCTTGGCAGGCGCAGACCCGGGGCTCGTACATGAACGGCTTCAACCGGGTCTACAACGGCAGCCGGGCGCCCATGTTCATCGGCAACCACTTCGAGGACTGGAACGGCGGCATCTACATGAAGGCCGTCGAGGACGTGATGAAGGACGTCTGCCCGCGCCAGGACGTCCGCTGCGTGTCGTTCCGGGAACTGGCCGACTGGCTCGACGCCCAGGACCCCCAGGTCCTGGCCCGACTGCGCTCGCTCGATCCCGCGCAGGCACCGGACTGGACCCAACTGGTCAAGTAGCCGTGCCGGGCGGCGTGCCGCCCGGCAGCCCGGCCTACTTCACCGCCTTGATGTAGTCACCCCACAGGCGCACCGCCCGCTCGCTGCCGAGCGTGGCCGGGGCGTCGCCCCCCAGCCCCGTGAGCGGCAGCGGAACCAGGTCGGTGAGCGACATCCGGTAGACGACGACCGCCGTGGACTCGGCCTCGGTGCTGGCCACGAACCAGCCCGCCGTGTTCGCGGCGGTCGTCCCGGTCTTGCCCGCCGTACCGGGGTGTGCCTTGCCCACCGTCTTCGCCGACCCCTCCGTGACGGCGTCCTGCAGGGCGTCCGTCACCGCGCGAGCGGTCTTGTCCGTCATGGCCCGGGTCGGCTTCGGTGCGTCGATCGGCACGGCGGTGCCGTTGCGGGTGACCGAGCGCACCGAATACGGGTCGGTGTGCATGCCGCCGGCGGCGAAGGTCTGGTAGGCGCCGGCCATCCGGATCGCGCTGGGCGTCGAGTTCTCCCCGAGGGCGAATGTGGGGATCCGTGGGCCGAGGCTCGATTGGAGCAGCCCCGAGCGCTGGGCGAAGGCCTCCACCCGGTCGAGGCCGACGTCGAGGCCGAGCTGGAGCATGGGGGTGTTGACGGAGTTGGCCACGGCCTGGCGCAGGGTCACCGGGCCCCAGTTGCGGCCTCCGTCGTTGCGCCCCTTCACCACCTTGCCGCTGCGGTCCCAGTACGGTCCCTCGGGTGTCTGCACGGTGACCTGGTCGTTGCCGTCGTAGGTGCTGGAGGGGGAAACCGGCGTACGGTCCTTGCCGCGCGTGCGCAGCACCCCTTCGTCGAGCGCGGCGGCGTAGGCGATGGGCGTGAAGGCCGTACCGACCGGGATCGTCGTCGCGTTCGACTCGTTGAAGCCCTGCTTCAGGTAGTCGGGGCCTCCGTACACGGCGAGCAGCCGCCCGTCGGGGGCGATGCTCGCCGCGCCGATCTTGGCGTGCTTGTCGGTGTCGGGACGCCGTTCGGCGTCGAAGCCCTTCTTGGCCTCCTGGACGGCGGCGGTCAGCGCGGTCATCCGTTCCCGGTCGAAGGTCGTGTAGATCTGGTAGCCGCCGAGGTCGAACTCGGACTCCTCGATGTGGCCGGACTTGACCGCGTAGGCCTTGGCCATCTCGACCAGGTAGCCGGTCTGCGCGCCGGGTATGCCGACGAGCGACGAGGCCGAGGGCTCGGGGAACGTCGTGTAGGTGGCGCGCTCGGCGCGCGAGAGCCGGCCGGTCTCGACCATGCGGTCCAGGATCCACTTCCAGCGTTCGACGGCCCGCTCGTGGTTCTCCTTGCCGAGAGTGGGGTCGTAGAGGGCCGCACCCTTGAGGAGGGAGGCCAGGAAGGCGCCCTCGCTGGGATTGAGCTGCGAGACGTCCTTGCCGTAGTAGGCCTGCGACGCACGCTGGATGCCGTAGGTACCGCGCCCGAACCAGCTGGTGTTGAGGTAGTCCTCAAGGATCTGGTCCTTGCTCTTCTGATTGTCCATCTTCAGGGCGAGCATGAGCTCGGTGAATTTCCGGGAGAGGGTGCGGTCCTGGTTCAGGTAGGCGTTCTTCACGTACTGCTGCGTGATGGTGGACCCGCCCTGGGTCTCTCCCCCCGTCGCTGCGGCGCCCACCGCGCGCAGAACTCCGGACGGCGAGACTCCGGGGTCCGAGTAGAAGCTCGAGTTCTCGGCCGCGAGCACGGCTCCCTGAACCTTGGCGGGCACCTTGTCCAGCGGCATCTCCTGGCGGCTGACCCAGCCGGTCCGGGCCATCGTGGAGCCGTCGGCCCAGTAGTAGACGTTGTCCTGCTGCTTGGCGAACGAGTTGAGGTCGTCGGGTATTTCGGTTGTTGCGTACGCGATCGAGACGAAGCCCACCAGACCCAGGAACGCGCACACGCAGATGCCCAGCCAATGGCGCCACGAGGGCATCCACCGGCGCCAGCCGGTGCGGCCCGGCCGCGGGAACTCGGGGCGCAGGCGCCGTAGTTGCGTTCGCGCCGCGGCGAAGGCCGACGCGAGTGCGTCGAGCCGGGTGGAACGCGCCCGGGGCTTGGCTCGCGACCCCGACCTTCCCCGGCGGCCCGGGACGGCTCCGCCGCTGCCCTCCGAGGCCGCCCGCGCATCCTGAGATAGCCCCCTACCAGCCATATCCTTCCCGCCCACTCCGAATGCCCCCCTCTGCTGTGCTTTCCCGCACACCCTAAATGCACTTGCTGTGAGGCAGGGACCGGTGGTGGGCGGGATCACTCACTGCATCCCGGGGACGACCACCGGTGATCAAACGGAGGCAAGTCGGCGACGCATGGGGCTACTCCGGTCAGGCAGCCGTCGCCGAAGCGGAACGTGACGAAACAGTCGTGTAGTTGTGCGAAGATTCCGTCCCCGGTTCGTGTGAACCGGGCGATAAGGGGAAACAGAGTGATACCTAAGAGGTTCAGGCCCGCCGCCATCGCGGCCCTGACCGTGGCCCTGGTGTCCGGAAGCATGCTCGCGTACTCCGCGACCGCGGCTTCCGGACCCCGCGACGCCGACCGCGCCACCGCCGACACCTTCGCCCGCCTGGCCGACGACGTGCTCTCCCAGCGCACGCAGGCCCTGGTCGAGGATCAGACGGGGCGTCACGGCTCCGGCCAGGGCGGCCAGAAGGCCCGCATGTCGGCCCAGCTGAAGAAGGACGAGGACGCCGCCCTCGAGTCGCTGCGCTCCCGCAAGACGCGACTGGCGGAGCTCGGTGAGGCCTACACGAACGCCGACACCCGCGTCGTCGTGGACCGGGCCACGGTCACCGGCGGCAAGGCCGTCGTCCAGGTCACGGAGCAGACCACGCTCACGTACAAGAAGCTCCGCGGGGACGAGCCGGCGACGACCGACATCGGGACGCGCTACCAACTGACCTTCACCAGCAAGCGGGGAGGTACCTGGGAGCTGACCTCGATCACGTCCCAGGACAACGGCCCCGTCGCGGTCAACGAGCCCGTGGCGGCTAAGACGAACGTCGTCAAGGACGACGGGAACCAGTACCCGGACGGCACTCCCGCATCCACGAAGTACCCCGCGACTCCGAAGCCCAAGGCGAAGACGGGTGGAGCCTACAACTACGCCGCGATGGCGAAGTACGCGGAGAAGTACTGGAGCAACTACAACCCGGCGTACCGGAAGTACAACGGGGCGGGGGGTGACTGCACCAACTTCATCAGCCAGGCGTTGAAGGCGGGCGGCTGGAAGCCCGTTCCGGGCTCCACGTCGGACTACCGGAACTGGTGGTACGACGGCAAGCGCCAGTCCGACTCCTGGATCGGCGTGAACGAGTGGGCCTGGTTCACGCTGTCCAACCAGCGGGCCGCCAACCTGGCCAACGTCTACCAGGCGGACGTGGGAGACATCCTCCAGGTGGACTTCAACCGGGACGGGTCCAAGGACCACTCCATGATGGTGACCTACCGCAGCAGTGCCGGGATGCCGTACCTGACGTACCACTCCACCAACACGTACCGTAAGTCGCTCGCGAGCATCATCGCGTCCTACCCGAACGCGAACTACTACGCGTACCGCACCTGACGGGTGCCCTTCCGGTTCTCCTGCCGCGGAACCTCCGCGGCAGGAGAACACCTGCGCCGACGGGGACCACGGCCGGCACGCAGTCCCGCGCGCGTACAACGCCACCTTCGGACGGGGCGACGGGTTCTGAGTGCCGAGCACGTGAAACCGATCCTCAGGCTCCGGTGGCCCGGTCGAGCTCGGCGGCGGGAAACGGCGTCCGCTTGCTCCCGGAGAGCAGCCGATGGTGGAACCCGTCCAGAACGACAGCGGCCCGTGCATGTCGTTCGAAGATCGCCGCGATCTCGGGCGGAACGCCGTCGGGCCTTCGGCCTGCGATCCACTCCCGAAGGAACGCGTCCGGGTCCGTCCCGCCCCGGAAGCGGTCGACGAGGTGATGGCGGATCAGATGGCTCGCGGTGTAGTGGCGGTCGTAGGCGAGATGCTCCGAGAGGAACCGCTCCTCGGCCGCCGAGAGCTCGAAACCCGAGCTGAGGGCCAGCCCGAAGTCCGCGAAGTAGATCAGCCGGCCGTCGGTCAGGAGGTTGCGGAAGTGGGCATCGAAGTGCACGAGCCCGCGCGAGCTCATGAACGCCGTACCCTGCGCCAGGGCATCCTCCACCCACGAGTGGGGAAAGCCGCCGCCGGGCGGCGCTGTGCTCTCCCGATGCTCGTACAGCCACGTACCGAGTGTCTGCGGCACGTGCTCCAGGAAGAGCACCAGGCTCCAGGAGGACCGGCCGATGGCCTCGAGCCGCTCGCGTACGGCCGGCGAGTCCTCCCAGTGCGCCACCGCTCCGTCGATGCCCCCGAACTCGTCCATGAAGTCCTCGGGAGGGGAGTCCGGCAGGACGCGCCAGTGGTACATCAGCGGAAAGCCTTCGTATTCCCTCCCCAGGACCCAGTGGGTGGTCATGGTGTGGACAGCCAGTTCCCGCCAGGCGCCGAATCCGGCCGAGCCCACTCCGTACTGGTAGAACATCGGCAGGCCGAAGAGGTTCGCCGTCGACCGGACGTTCTCCGGCCGGGTCTCGACGTCCGTCAACGGCACTCTCTTGACGAAGATCCGCGTCCCGTCGAAGTCCAGTTCCGCGGACCTGCCGCCGATGCCGGACCCGGCCGCGGAGGCGGACGCCACGACATCACCGAGCCGCCTGTCGCTCAGCAGGGACAGGCGGATCGCCACGCTCCCGTAGGCGGCGAGCCGCGCGGAATGCATGGAATCGAGGTGGCGCACCGACGGCTCCTCAGCGCCCCGGACCGGGGCTTCAGTGATCGCACAAACGCAATCGACTCTATCCGCCGGGATCAACCCGCTCTCGTGCATGCTCCCTTCGGGCGGGAGGGCCGCGAAGGGTCTGCCGTGCGCTCACCCTGGGGAACCGTCTTGACCCTCACGTGGCGTCAGGCTGCACAGTCGGTGCCGTGGAGAATCACTGGACCGTGGGACGCGTGGCCGAGCTGGCCGGCGTGAGCGTCCGCACGCTGCATCACTACGACGGGATCGGACTCGTTCGGCCATCGGCACGGACCCCGGCCGGGTACCGGGCCTATTCGGCGGGCGACGTTGAGCGATTGCGGGAGGTGCTGGCCTATCGGCGACTGGGTTTCGGGCTGCGGGAGGTCGCGGAGCTGGTCGGCGACCCCTCCACCGACGCGGTCGCGCACCTGCGCCGACTGCGCGGTCTGCTGCTGGAGCGGCGTGATCGCGCCGACGCCATGATGGCGGCCATCGACAGGGAGCTGGAGACGCGGGCGAAGGGACTGAAGGTGACACCGGAGGAGCAAATGGAAATGCTCGGCGCACGGTTGTACGACGCGATCGGCGGCGCCTACACGGCGACACGGAGCACCGAACCGCGGATCGCCGCGCAGATCCGGGAGGCGCTCGGGGACGCGCAGACGGTGCTGAACGTCGGGGCCGGCACCGGCTCCTACGAGCCCACCGACCGCGACGTGACCGCGGTGGAGCCATCGGCGGTCATGCGGGCACAGCGGCCTGCCGGCTCGGCGCCGTGCGTGGCGGCCGCCGCGGAGCGCCTGCCGTTCGAGGACCGCTCCTTCGACGTCGCGATGGCCGTCTCCACCGTTCACCACTGGGGTGACCCGATGGCGGGACTGCGCGAGATGCGGCGCGTGGCCCGCCGCGTGGTGGTGCTCACGTTCGACACCGACGAGCCCGGCTGGCAGGACCGGTTCTGGCTGACCCGCGACTACCTGCCCGAGTTCGCCGACGTCCTCGCGGGCTTTCCCTCGCTCGCCGGCATGGCCGATGCGATCGGCGCCCGCGCCGAGCCGGTGCCCGTCCCGTGGGACTGCGCCGACGGCCTGTTCGAGGCGTACTGGCGCCGGCCGGGGGCGTATCTGGAGAATCGGGTGCGACGTGCGATGTCGGTGTGGACGAGGGTCGGGCCGGAGGCCGAGGAGCGGGCGGTACGAAGCCTTGGCGACGACCTCGAATCCGGCCGGTGGGCCGAGCGCAACGGCGACCTCGCCGACCTCGACGCGGCAGATCTCGGCCTCCGCCTGCTCATCGCCTGAACCGTGCCGCAGCCCGGCTTCGGGGATCGCGCACCGCCGACGGTACGCGGCGCACCGAATCCGGCAGGACCACGAAGTGCTCACATGGACAATCGGAGAAACGACATGGATCTGCTCCTGGCACCGCCGACCGCTGCCGGGCCCGTACACCTGGGAAGTCCGTACGAGGAGGCCCTGACCGCCGTCCGGCCCTGGGGCGAGCCGCGGGTGATCGGCCCCACCGCCAGGCGGGCCCGTCGGCTCATGGGCGACTTCGACGGGGTCGGCTACACGGTCTTCTTCGACGCACAGGACCACGCGACGGCCGTGGAGATGTGGTGGCCCGGTGAGGGTCGGCAGAGCGCCACGCGTGTCCTCCTGGGCGGGCACGACGTCTTCACGACCCCCGCCAGCGCCGTCCTCGCGGAGCTGCGCGGGCGCGGGTGGACCGTGGACGCCGAGGACCCGGAGGACGTCGTCGTGCCGGGCGTCTCGCTGGGCCTCACCCGCCGGACCTCCCAGGAAGTACCGCGCGACGGACAGGGCCTGCCGGTCTCCTTCACCTCGGTCCTCGTCGCGGGCGAGAGCTACTACGACTTCCGCCGCGCGCAGTAGAACAGTGGAGAAGACAGACCCGCTGCGGAGTCCCCGTCCGCGATCCCCCGCGCCGCCCCCCTCGGTGACCTGGGCTTTCCCCCTTCGCGGGCCCGCACCGGGAAACGGGTGTGCGATTGTCGGTCGGGCGTGATAGTCACTACCTTCACGGGAGGTGATCAACGCTCTCCCCGTTCGAACGCATCAAGGGGTGGGGGGCATGACATTGCTCCGTCAATGGGGAGACACGCTGGGGAAATGGGCCGGCAGGCCCGTTGCTCGCGTGGAGGAGGACTCGGGCGATCCCGACGTCCGGCGCGTGCGTGAGGCTGCCGCCGCCGCGGACTGGAACGCCGTGCGTGACGTGCTCGAAGCACGTCCGGAGAGTGACGACCGGACCAAGCTGCTGTGGGCCGTCGGCGACACCTCGGGGGTGGAGCGCTGGATCGACGGAGTCCTCGAAGCGGAGCCGGAGAGCGCCCTGCCCCGCCTCGTGGCGGGCATCCGCCACATCAGCTGGGGCTGGGACGCCCGGACCGGCGCCCGGGCGAAGGACGTCTCGCGCAAGCAGTTCGAGGTCTTCCACGCGCGCCTGCGCACTGCCGAGCAGCGGCTGTACGAGGCGGCGGAGCGCGAGCCGCAGTGGACCTCGCCCTGGTACGGACTCCAGGTCACCGGCCGCGGCCTGGAGGTCGGGCAGGATGTCGCGCGACGCCGCTTCGAGGCCACGGTGCGCCGTGACCCGCAGCATCTGGGGGCGCACCAGCAGCAGTTGCAGCAGGTGTGCGAAAAATGGGGCGGGTCGCACGAGGAGATGCACGCCTTCGCCCGGTCGTCCGCGCTCGGTGCTCCCGCCGGCACGCAGCTCGGCCAGCTGGTGGCCATCGCGCACCTCGAACACTGGCTCTCCCTCGACTCCGGTCCGGACGACGCCTACATGCGCCGCCCCGAGGTCACGGCCTCCTTGCGGGAAGCCGCCGAGCACTCGTTCCGGCACCCGGACTTCGCCCGCCGACGGGACTGGATCCAGGTCCTCAACGCCTTCGCCATGGCGTTCTCGCTGGCCGGGGACCGTGACGGCGCACGGGAGTGCTTCCGTGCCACCGAGGGCCGCGTCACGAAGTTCCCCTGGTACTACCTGAACGGCTCCAACCCCGCCGCCGCCTACCGACGGCAGCGCTCCGCGGCCGGGCGCTGACCCCGCCCGCGAGTCCGGCTACCTGGCCCGGCCGGAGCGCGGAGCCGGAGAACCCGCCGTCCGACGGGCCGCTTCCGCACGCTCCGCGCACCCGGGCCACCGATCGGGCGCGCCGCCCCCGGCCCGCCGCGCCCGCACCCGCCCTCCTTCCGCTCACACCCGCCCGCCTGCGCCGCCCCCCGACGCCCGCGCGCCCACCGAAAGGCTCCGCCAGGTGCCCAACTCAGAGGCTGCACATACCTTCCAGGTCGACCTGCGCGGCTTGGTCGACCTGCTGTCCCACCATCTCTACTCCAGCCCCCGCGTCTACCTGCGTGAGCTGCTGCAGAACGCCGTCGACGCGATCACCGCCCGGCAGGCCGTCGCTCCCGGCTCGCCCGCCACCATCACGGTGCGCACCGGCGACACCCTCACCGTCACGGACACCGGCATCGGTCTCACCGAGGCCGACGTCCACCGGTTCCTCGCCACCATCGGCCGCAGCTCCAAGCGGACCTCCGACGGATCCCTGGACGGCTCCGGCCTCGACGCCGCCCGCGGCGACTTCATCGGCCAGTTCGGCATCGGACTGCTCGCCTGCTTCGTTGTCGCCGACGAGATCACCGTGCTCAGCCGCTCCGCGGCCGACCCGGCGGCGCCCGCCGTCGAATGGCGGGGCCACTCCGACGGCCGCTACACCATCCGGACCCTGCCCGCTTCGGCCGTGCCCGAGCCGGGCACCACCGTCCGCCTGACCCCGCGCGCCGAGACCGCCGAGTGGACCGCCCCGCAGCAGGTCGTCTCCCTGGCCCGCCACTACGGCGGACTGCTGCGCCACGAGGTCACCGTCGTCGGACCCCGCGGGGAGACCCACCAGGTCAACGAAGCGCCCCCGTGGGAGCAGACCCATCGCTCCCCGCTGGCGCGGCGCGAGGCGATGACCGCCTACTGCCGGAGCCTGTTCGACTTCACTCCACTCGACTCCATCGAGCTCGACCTGCCGGCCGCCGGGCTGCGCGGCGTCGCCTACGTCCTGCCCACGGCCGTGAGCCCGGCTCAGCGCGCCGGCCATCGCGTGCACCTCAAGGGCATGCTCCTGACGGACCAGGCTCCCGAACTGCTCCCGGAGTGGGCGTTCTTCGTACGCTGTGTCGTCGACACGACCAGCCTGCGGCCGACCGCCTCCCGGGAGGCCCTGTACGAGGACGGAACCCTGTCCGCCGTACGGGACGCCCTCGGCGACCGGATCCGCGACTGGCTCACCGGGCTCGCCGCCAGCGACCCCTCCCTGCTGCACCGGTTCATCGACACCCATCACCTCGCCGTCAAGGCCCTCGCCCGCTACGACGACGAGCTGCTGCGCATCGTCCTGCCGTGGCTTCCGTTCGAGACCACCGACGGCAACGTCACGCTGGAGGAGTTCGCGCGGACGCACCCGACCCTGCTGGTCACCCGCAGCGTCGAGGAGTTCCGCCAGGTCGCCCCCATCGCCTCGGCCGCCGGGCTGGGCGTCATCAACGGCGGCTACACCTACGACCGCGACCTCGTGCACCGCCTGCCGGAGATCCGGCCCGGCACGACCGTCACCGACCTCGACCCGGCCACCGTCACCGCCCACCTCGACGCCGTCGACCCGTCCGCCGAACTGCGTGCGGCCGCCTTCCTCGCCGTCGCCCGCGAGACGATCGGCGTCCACGACTGCGACGTCGTCCTGCGCGACTTCCAGCCCGTCTCCGCCCCCGCGCTGTTGCTCGACAACCGGGAGGCGCGCCACGAGCGGACCAGGTCGAACCTCGCCGCCGACAGCGACGGCCTGTGGGCCGACATCCTCGGCTCGCTGCGCCACGAGACCCCGCGTGCCCAGCTGGTGCTGAACCACCTCAACCCGCTGGTCCGCCAGGCGATCACGATCGACGAGCGCGGACTCGCCGTCACGACCGCGGAAGCGCTCTACGGCCAGGCCCTGCTCCTGAGCCGCCGTCCCCTGCGGGCGAGCGAGAGCGCCCTGCTCAACCGGGCCTTCATCGGCCTGCTCACCCACGCCATGCACCACACCGGCACGGCGGCACCCGGCTCCGAGCCCCGGAAGGAACTGTAGATGCTGGACACCCCCGAGGCCGTGGTCGAAGCCCTCCGCGAGAACAACGAGCGCCCCCACGGCCTGCAGCGCACCGTCACCGCCGAGGAACTCGTCCTGGCCGCCGAGGTCTTCGACGAGCCCGATGTCCTCGTCACCGCTCTGCTGGAGCTGATGGCGGCGTACGAGTTCACCGGCGAGCACCGCAAGTCGCCCGTGGTCTTCGCCCGTGTCCTCAAGCTCTGGGACACCTCCCCCGCATCCTTCAGCCAGTGGGAGGCCCACCAGGTCTTCTGGCGCTTCAAGTGGGTGACGACCTCCCTGCTGCAGGTGCCCGAAGTGCCGCTGGCCGCCGTCCGGGGGTGGATCGACCAGATGCGCACCCGCTACACCGCTGCCGACCACGGCATGCAGCCCGTCGCGGCGATGGGCTACCACCTCGCGCGCCACACGGGCGAGGAGCTTGCCGGTGCCTACGACCTCTGGGCCACTCGCCCCCGCACCGAGCTGAGCGACTGCGAGGCCTGCGAGATCCGGCACTTCGCCGAGCACGCGGTGGCCGCGGGTGACGACGCCGGGGCGCTGGAGACCTGGCAGCCGGTCCTCGGCGGGTCCATGGGCTGCAGCGAGGAACCGCAGATGAGCCAGGCGCGCGCCCTCCTTCCCCTGCTGCGTGCCGGCCGCGCCGACGAGGCCCGTTCCCACCACCTGACCGGCTACCGCCGGGTGCGGGGCAACACCGGCATGCAGGACGAGGTCGGCTTCCACCTGGAATTCTGCGGTCTCTCCCGCAACGAGGGACGGGGGCTGGAGATCCTCGCCGAGAACCGCTCGTTGTTCGAGGCGACCGGTGCCCCTCTGGCCCGGCTCGGCTTCCTCACCGGCGCCGAGGTGCTGCTCGCCCGCCTGACCGAGGACGGGCACGCCGACACGGCCGTCGCCGGCCCGCCCGGACGCAACTGGACCGCCGGCGACCTCCTCGCCCACGTCCGCGCCGAGGCGGACCGGCTCACCGCCGCGTTCGACACGCGCAACGCCACCACCGCCGTGGGGGACCGGCGCCAAGCACGCCTCGCGCAGCGCCCGCTGCTCACCGAGCCGCTGCCGCTCGGACTGCGCACCTCCCTCACCCGGCCCTCCGCGGCGCAGGCCGCCCCCGGTGAGGCCCCCGGTGAGGCCCCCGCCGGCGCGGCCCCCGCCGGGACGGAGATCCCCCAGGACTTCGTGACCCTGGTGCGCGAGGCACGCCGCCTGGCCGCCGCCGGGCACCCCGGGGAGCACCGGCTCTGGAGCCGCGTCGAGGAGCGCCTGGCCGACGGCAGCGCCGCGCACGACGACGCACTCGGCCCCGAGGAACTCCTCCGGGCGGAGATCGCCGACCAGCGCGCGTACCGCCTCGCGAGGAAGGACCTCGAGGCGGAGAGCGCCGCCGAGCTGGAGCGGGCCGGCGAGCTGTACGAGGGCCTGGGCATGCCCTGGCACGCCCTCTCCGCACGCAGCCGGAGCCTGGCGTGGCGGAGCACCTCCGACGAAGCCGACCGGGACGCGATCCGCTCCGCCCTCGACGGGACCCTGGCCGAGGCGGCGCTCCTGACGACGCAGGCCCCGTGGACGCAGGGACGGGACGCCGAGGGGCATGCGGAGCGCGAGTTGGAGTACCTGACCGTGCTGTACTCCGCGGCGTTCGCCGCCTACCAGGAGGCGGTACGGGAGCTGCCGGAGGCCGTCGGGCCCGCCGCGGAGCGGTTCGCGGAACGTGCCGGGACGCTGCGGACGGAGGCGGAGCGCCTGTCCGTACCCCACCATGTGGCCAACGCGCTGCAGTTCACCGCCGACCTGGCGGCCCGCAGCGGTGACACCGCGCGCGCCGAGGACGGCCTGCTGGCGGCTCTGGCGGCCGTGGACGCCTCCGGACGGCCCTGGCGCGGGTCTCGCCCGCGCGCTCTCCTCGCCCAGCTGATGCTCGGCAGGGGCGAGCCGGCCCGGGCGGTGGAACTCCTGCACCAGGCCCTCGCCGATGCGGCCCGGTACGACGACACGGACTTCGCGGTGGCTCCCACGTACGCCCTGCTCGGCCACGCGGCCTCCCACCTGGACGACGTGAACGGCGCCGTCCGCCACTTCTCGGAGGCGGCCGCGCGCTTCGATCAGGACGGCTCCCACGACGAGGCCACCGACGTACGGATGCAGCTCGCCGACGTCCTGGCGCGCAGCGGTCGGCAGGCCGACGCGGTGGCCGTCCTGGAATCCGTGCTGTCCGGTGAGAACGCGGCCGCGGGCGACGAACGAGCCCTCGCGCAAGCGCGCCTGACCCTGGCGCGCGGCCTGCGGGAGCTCGGGGAGTACCTGCCGGCGGCCGAGGAGTTCCTGCAGCTCGCGGACATCGTCGCCGCGTGGGAGGACGACGGACAGGTCCTCACCCTGGTGGCGGCGGAAGCGGCCACCGCGCTGGCGATGGCCGACCGCTGGGACGCGGCCGCGACGGCGTACGAGCGCGCCGTCGCCGCCCACGCCGACGCCCCGAACCCGTCTCTGATCATCCACATGATGTGCGAGTTCGCCCGTCTCATCATGCTCGCCCGGGAGGCCGACGGCTTGGACGCGGCCCTGGAGCACCTCACCCGGGCCGACGCGGTCTGCGCCGCCGTGCCCGAGGACGCCGAGGACTTCGCCCCCTGGTACGGCCGCGGCACCGTGCACTACCGCCGCGCCCGCGTCCTGGCGGAGGCCGAACGGTTCGAGCAGGCCCTCGCCGAGGCCGAGGCGTCCATCGCCGCCCACGGGGAGGGCGGTGAGCACGGTGAGGTCCCGCGGGCCGAAGCGGTCCGGATCGCGGCCCTGATCGAGGGCAACGGCCTCGCCCGCTTCCAGGAGGCGATCGCGCGCCTGAGGACAGCCGCTGCGCGCTGCCGCAAAGCCGACCTCGAGGAGGCCGCCCACATCCTCGACGCCCTCCGCCGGGACTACCAGAAGCGGTAGCCCGCGCGCACGGCGGTGCCCTGCCGGAACGACGTTCCGGCAGGGCACCTGCGGCTCCGGCCGCGACTACTGAGAGTGAGCGGCGGGGCCCGCCACAACCCTCAGATCTTTTTGCCCCGATATGATGCTTTCTGTGATCAGGCCAAGACGGTCGGGGCGCCGTCGCCCTCTCCACGGACGCCGGTGGGACGCAGCCCTGCTGTCGCCGGTGATCGTCACCGTCCTGATCACCGCCCTGGCGTTCTCCACGCCGAGGGAGATCGCCTTCAGCCGCCTCCTGCCCGCCGCACCCGCCCTCGCGGCCGCGATGTGGCCCGTCATCCCCACGATCCTGCTGGGCACCTTCTGCCTGATGGTGATGATCGGTCTGAGCTTCGCCTACACCGACCTGGGCACGCCCTACACGGCGGCCGCGATCACCGCGGTCACCCTGGCGGCCGCCTACGCGAGCCATGTACGGCTCCAGCGCGAGAAGACGCTCCTGCACGTCCGGCTCGTCGCCGACGCGGCCCAGAAGGTGCTCCTGCGCCCGCTGCCGCGCCGCATCGACGACGTCGAGATCGAGTCGCTGTATCTGGCTGCCCAGGAGCAGGCCCGGATCGGCGGGGACTTCTACGAGGCGGTCGCCACGCCGTTCGGGGTCCGGCTGCTCATCGGCGACGTGCGGGGCAAGGGCCTGTCCGCGGTGGGGGCGGCGTCAGCGGTGATCAACAGCTTCAGGGAGGCCGTGTACGACGAGCCCGACCTGAGGGGCGTCGTCCAGCGCCTGGAGGCCAGCATCTCCCGCCACAGCGCCGCGTTCCCCGGTCTGGACCTGCCGGAACGCTTCGCGACGGCCATTCTCGCCGAGGTCCCGCACGGCGGTGGCCTCGTCCGGATTCTCAACTGCGGGCATCCCCCTCCCCTGCTCGTGCGCCACGGCAAGATGCTCGTCGTGGAGCCCACCGCCCCCTCTCCGCCCCTCAACCTCGCCTCGCTCATCGGCGACCACTACTGCGTCGACACCCTCGTCTTCGCTCCGGGCGACCAGCTGCTGCTCTACACGGACGGTGTCACGGAGACCAGGGACCGCGACGGCGACTTCTTCCCGCTGCCGGAGTGGATGCGGGAGCAGAGCCCGACCCCGCCGCGCGAACTGCTCGACCGGCTTCACCAGGCCCTGCTCCACTACAGCGGCGGAAACCTCGACGACGACATCGCCATCCTTGCCGTGCGGTGCTCGAGCACCCGGGTCGGGGAGCAGCCCGCGTAGGCGGCGGTGCACGCGGTGCGAGAGCCGGCGGTGAGGGGTTTCAGGGCGCGATCTCGAACTCGGGCGGCTGAAGGGACTTCAGGCATTCGGTCTTCGGCGCGGCCGGGTCGTCGAAGAACGAGACGGTGATCTCCTGGGCGCACTTCGACGTCGCGAACACCACGTGCGGCTCGTAGGGGACCGTGACGACCTTGGCCCGGCTCAGCGTGCGGGCGACGTACGGCCCGTTGTCCGCCCCGGTCTGGGAGTCGAAGCCGCCCGACAGGGCGAGGGTGGGAATGTCACTGCGCGTGACGTCCCGGATCGAGCGCGGCGCCGCGGGGACGTTCCAGACGTCGCAGTCCGGACGGAGGAAGGTGAGCTGCGGCGCCTGGGCCTGCACCGAGCGGGGGAAGGACGGGAACGTCTCCTGTCCGGCCCGGAGTGCCTCCTCCTGGCTCTCGTACGGCGTCCACTCGCTGCAGAAGACGCCGTAGACGAGCCCGTGCGCGACCCTTCCGATCGCCTGGGGGCTGAGCTTGCCGCTCGCCCACTGCTGGGCGATCCGCTGCGGCTTGCCGTGCGCCAGCTCGTCGAGGGCGGCGGGCACCTGGGGCGCCACATGGGTGGCGGAGGTCATCCAGTTCACCAGGGCGCCGCCGTCCAGCACGACCTTCACCGGCTTGTCGCTGCCCGGCAGGGTGACGGTGGTGGTGACCGGATTGGCTTCGAGCTCACGGACGAGCCGCTCGAAGGTGGCCGACAGGTTCGGATAGCGCTTGTTGCAGGCCGGCTGCTCCGCGCAGGCCTTGAACAGGCCGTCGAAGCCCTGCCGGGCGCTGCTCCAGGTCGCGGCCGACCCGGACCTGGACGGCGGCAGTATGCCGTCGATGCCCACCGAGCGGAGTCCCTCGGGGTGCAGGCGCATGTAGGCCAGCGCCAGGTGGGTGCCGTAGGAGATGCCGTACAGGTTCCACTTCTCGATGCCCAGCGCGGTGCGCAGGTCCTCGTAGTCGGCGGCGCTCTCGGTGTCGTTGTAGGCGCTGAGGTCGACCCCGCTGTCCGCCAGCTTGTCGCGGCATGCCTTCGTGGCCTCGACGTGCAGGCGCTCGGTGGACGGAGCGTCGTAGACGAGACCGACGGAGCGTGCGTTGAACTCGTCGATGTTGGGGCAGAGGACGTTCGGGTCGGCCGAGTAGGTACCGCGCTGGGACATGAAGATCACGTCACGGTCGCGGTTCAGGCCGCCGTCGATCGCCATCTTCGCCTCGCCGACGGCGTCGTCCCCGGGGCCGCCCGCGAGCCACACGATGGGGTCGGGTTTCGGCTTGTCGGACGCGGCGGGCACGATCGCGACCCCGAGTTCGATCGTTCGACCGCTCGGTTCGGCGCGGTTCTCGGGCACGGTGAGCGTTCCGCAGCGGGCCCCTTCGAGCGCCTCGATCGGTTCCGGTGTCTTCGGGCAGGGGCCCGGTTCGTAGGTGGCGTCGCCCACCGTCCGGGCGACCGTGCCGATCGGCGCTGCGGGGGTGGGGTCGGTGCCGGTACCGGTGCGGGACTGCGACTGGGCGGGCGCTGCGAGCAGGCCGGCGACGAGGAGGCCGGTCGCGAGGCCGGCCGCCGTGGCCGGGAGTCGTCGTGCGGTACGGGGGCGACGGGGCACGCGGGCGAAAGTCATCTGCCCTCCCGGTCATCGGGGGATGATCGTGAACGGTTTGGGCTCCAGGCCGTCCACGCAAGCGGTGTCGGGTGCGGTCGGAAGGGCGAGGAACGAGGTCGGCACGCGTTGCGCGCACGGCGACTGCGGGACCACCCAGTGGCCGATTCCGGGGATCTGCACGGCGGTCGAGCCGGACAGGTCGCGGACCACGTCCCGCGCCCGGCCGGCCCCGGTCTTCGCGTCGAACGTGCCGGAGACGACGAGCGCCGGTACCGGGCCGACCGTGGCCACCCGCTGGACGGCCGCGCGGTCCGGGACGTTCCAGGTCCGGCACACCGGGTACTGGAAGGGCAGTTGCGGCACTTGGCCCAGGACCGTGTCCGGCCAGCCGGGGAAGGTCTTGCGCCCCGCGTTCAGCACGTCGGATTTCGGACAGGGGCCGGGGACGAACCGGGACGCGGCTGCCGGGCCGGGCCCGGCGGACCGGGAGGCCACTGCCGCGAAGCCGCCGGGCGCGGGACCGAATGCCGTCGGACAGGCCGGAGCGGCCACGGCGGTCACCGCGCGGATGCTGTGCTTTGGCATGGACTTCGTTCCTCTGCCGACATCGGCGGCGAGCCTGCCGGGCCTGGCCGGGCCGCAGCGGTTGGGGGCGGAACGCTCGTTTCCGACGCTACCGGGTGGCACGTCGGCGCGCATGCGGAGCGACCGGCCGCATCAGGCCTTCCGGAACGTGGCCGCGTGGTCGGGTACGGCGTTCTGGAGGTCCTTGGGCGGGCGCACGTAACCGGTCGACGGGGGCCGGTGCGGCAGGGCGAGCGGGGGCAGGACCACGTCCTCGTAGGGCACCGAGGACAGCAGGTGGGCGATCATGTTGAGTCTCGCGCTGCGCTTGTCGTCGCTCTCGACCACATACCACGGGGAGTCCGCCGTGTCCGTGTGGACGAGCATCTCGTCCTTGGCCCGGGAGTACGCCTCCCAGCGCGTGAGGGATTCCAGGTCCATCGGGGAGAGCTTCCACCTCCGCAACGGGTCCTGTGTGCGGCGGCGGAAGCGTTCCTCCTGCACTGCGTCGCTGACGGAGAACCAGTACTTGCGGAGCAGGATCCCGTCCTCCACCAGCATGCGCTCGAAGACCGGACACTGGCGCAGGAAGCGCTGGTGCTCGGCGGGCGTGCAGAAGCCCATGACGTGCTCCACTCCGGCGCGGTTGTACCAGCTGCGGTCGAGGAGGACGATCTCTCCGGCGGCGGGCAGGTGCTCCACGTAGCGCTGGAAGTACCACTGGGTGCGCTCCCGTTCCGTCGGCTTCGGCAGGGCCGCGATGCGTGCCACGCGGGGGTTGAGGTGTTCGGCGACGCGTTTGATCGTCCCTCCCTTGCCCGCGGCGTCGCGGCCCTCGAAGACGACGACCAGTCGCGCGCCCTCCGCCCGCACCCATTCCTGGAGCTTGATCAGCTCCGTCTGGAGCCGCAGCAGTTCCTTCTCGTAGGCCGCCCTGCCGAGTCCCATGACCGTCTCCTCGCCGTCCCGTCGTGTCCGGTCGCTTCGATCAAGTCAGTCACGGCCGGCTTCCGCGCGCAACGACGTCCTGCGGGCACGGGCGTGTCGATACGCTGGCCGCGGATCGGACCGTCGGTCGGTGTACGGAGGGGAAACGCGTGGGTGTGGGGGATCCGTTGACGCAGGTGCCGAGGATGCGGCTGGACGAGCTGCTGGACGAACTCCAGGTACGCATCGACGCCGTGCGCGGCACCCGCGACCGGGTGCACAGCCTCCTGGAGGCCGTGGTGTCGGTGGGGCGGGAGCTGGATCTCGCGCAGGTTCTGCGGAGGATCGTGGAGGCGGCCGCGCTGCTCGTGGACGCCGAGTACGGGGCGCTGGGGGTGATCGGCCCCGACGGCCGTACGCTCGCCCAGTTCCTGACCGTCGGGCTCACCGATGAGGAGATCTCCGGCATCGGTCCGCTGCCGGCGGGCCACGGCCTGCTCGGGGAGGTCATCCACCACCCGGAGCCCCTGCGCCTGACCGATCTCGGCGCGCACTCCTCGTCCTACGGCTTTCCGGCCCATCACCCGCCCATGCGCACGTTCCTGGGCGTGCCGATCCGGGTCCGCGACGAGGTGTTCGGCAACCTCTACCTGACCGACAAGCGGGGCGGGGTCGACTTCGACACCGAGGACGAGGCCGTGATCTCCACCCTCTCGGTGGCGGCGGGCGTGGCGATCGACAATGCGCGGCTCTACGAGGACTCGCAGCGCCAGCAGCGATGGCTCAAGGCCAATGCCGAGATCACCGAGAGCCTGCTGTCCGGCAGTTCGCGCCCGGCGGTGCTGGAGCTCATCGCCCGCCGGGCCCAGGAGATCACCGCCGCCCGGCTCGCGGACATCTCCATGCCGGTGGCCGGCGTCGACGGCCTGGTCGTGGAGTTCGCGGCGGGCGCGGACCGGGCCGCCCGGCAGGGCCTCGTCGTCCCCTTCGCCGGCACGCTCTCCGGAGCCGCGCACCGGGCCGGCAGACCCGTCACGGCCGTGCTGACCGCGAAGGAAGAGCGTTACCCGGCCGAGGCCAGGATGCCGGGGCGCGGCGGGCTGGGGCCTGCCGTGGCCGTCCCGTTGGGCACGGCGGGCGGGGAGAGCCGGGGCGTCCTGCTGCTCGCACGCCCGGCGGGAGATCCGGTGTTCGGCGAGGGCGAGCTGGAGCCGCTCGTCGCCTTCGCGGGGCAGGCGGCGCTCGCCCTGGAGCTGGCGGAGCGGCGCCGGGACGCCGAGCAGATAGCCCTGCTGGAGGAGCGCGACCGGATCGCCCGCGACCTGCACGACCTGGCGATCCAGCGGCTCTTCGCCACCGGAATGACCCTGCAGAGCGCCGCCCGGCTGGTGGAGCACGAAGGAGCCGCCGAACGGGTGGGCCGGGCGGTCGACGACCTGGACGAAACCATCAAGATCATCCGATCGACGATCTTCGGGCTCCGCACCAGGGACCGCGAGAGCGAACCCGGTCTGCGCGCCCGCGCAGCCCGCGCCGTCGGCGACGCGGCCACCACCCTCGGCCATCCGCCGCGCCTGAGCATGGAGGGACTGCTCGACACGGACGTACCCGCGCAGATCGCCGACCACGTGATGGCCGCACTGGGCGAGCTCCTCAGCAACGCCGCTCGGCACGCACGAGCCACCCGTGTGGGTGTGAGCCTCAGGGCGGGGAGCGGCGAGATCGTGCTGACCGTCTCGGACAACGGCACGGGCATCGCGGCCCAGGGGCGCAGGAGCGGTCTGCGCAATCTCGACGAGCGGGCCCGAGGTGTCGGCGGGTCGTTCACCGTCGAGGCCCCCGAGGAGGGGGGCAGCCGGCTCGTGTGGCGGGCGCCGCTCCGCAGCGCCGGCTGAGGAGCGGGCCGCGGTCGGCTTCAGGCCGCCGGCGCGGACCTCGGCGGTACCGCCTCCAGCCGGAATCCGGTGACGAGGTCCGGGCGGATCCGCAGGGTGCCGGTCATCGGCTGGGCCACCCAGGGGCGCAACAGGTCCGCGTACCGCTCGGCGTCGTCGGCATCGGCCACCCGTCGCGCGTAGCCGGTGACGACGACGCTCCAGCCGAGGTGCGTGTTCGGATCGATGGCATCCGCTTCGTAGGCCACCACCACCCCGGGGACGTCGGCGGGTGCCGCCAGAGCGCCCAGGGCCCCGCCTTCGTCGGTCCGGATGATGATGTCCTCGCCGTCGACGAAATGGTTCACCGGCCGGACGGCGGGCAGCGCGTGCTGGGTGAAGACGATGCGTCCCAGGGACACCGTGGCGAGGAGTTCCAGGGCCTCGGCCCTGTCCAGTTCCCGCATGTGCCGGGCCGCCGTCGTGCCACCCGCCCGACCGGCCGGTCGCCGTATGCCTGCCTGATCCATGATGCGTACCTTCGTCCTGCCCCGCTCGGTCCTTGCCGCTTCCGATCTCCCACCCTCCCTCTCGGTCCACCGGTGGGGCCAGGGCCGAACGGTCCCCTTCCGGGCTCCGGATCCCGACGGCTCCGCGATCACGAGACGACGAAGCTCAGGTCGCGGTCGGCAGCGAGCACCCGCATGGACTTCACCACCAGGGGCGGCACGTCGCACAGGAGGAGGCGCGTGCCCGCCGCATGACAGTTCCGGTTGAGACGGGTGAGGAGGTCGATGCCCGTGCTGTCGCAGAAGGAGAGGCCGCACAGGTCCAGGACGATGTTCCGGTGGCCGGATCCGGCGAGTTCGCTCAGGCGCGGCCCCACTTGCCCGGCCGTGTAGAAGTCGAGCTCACCGGCCAGGGCGATTCTCAGACAGCGGTCGTCCCGGGCCACGGTCTTCAGGTCGATCAAGGTGGTCGTCATGGCGTCCTCCGCGCTGCGTGCGGCTCCGTGGAGTCGCGCCGTTCCCCGTGCACCCGCCAGTTCATCGGGGGCCGCGTGCACCCGGGAAGGCCCGGCAGGCCCTCCGGAAAGGGCCGAAGGTCCCTTTCCCGGAGCCCGGCCGGTACCTGGCGGGTGGCGCCGCCGCGCAGAGGGGGCCGATCGGCCCTGTCCGCCGGGCCGTACGGCAGGCAGGATGCCGGTGTTCGTGCGTCCGGGACGGACCGAGGAGAAGGAGTTGCGTCATGGCCGGCAGCGGTGCCCCCTCCCCCGCGACGGAGCCCATCAGCGTCTTCCTGCTCGACGACCACGAAGTCGTCCGCCGGGGGGTGCACGACCTGCTGGACGCCGAGCCCGACCTCACCGTGGTCGGTGAGGCGGGCACGGCGGAACAGGCACTGATCCGCATCCCCGCGCTGCGCCCCCGGGTCGCGGTCCTGGACGTACGGCTGCAGGACGGCGACGGGGTGAGCGTGTGCCGGGAGTTGCGCTCGCGGATGCCCGGGCTGGCCTGCCTGATGCTCACGTCGTTCGACGACGAGGAGGCGCTGCTGGACGCCGTGATGGCGGGTGCCTCCGGGTACGTGCTGAAGCAGATCAGCGGCACCGATCTGGTGACCGCGGTACGGACGGTGGCCGCCGGCCAGTCGATGCTCGACCCCGGGGCCACCACGCGGTTGATGGCCCGCATGCGCGGCGACGTGCCGAAGGAGGAGCGGGTCCCGGGACTTCCCGGCTTCACGGACCGGGAGAAGGAGATCCTCCTCATGGTCAGTGAGGGTCTCACCAACCGGGAGATCGGCGCGCGGCTGTACCTCGCGGAGAAGACCGTCAAAAACATCATCTCGCGGCTGTTCATCAAGCTCGGGGTGGAGCGGCGCGTCCAGGCCGCGGTGATCGCAAGTCACGCGCTGACCCCGCCCGGCCGCCGCCCGCTCCCGGCCGCGGAGTAGGGGCCGGGAGGGCCATCTGCCTGCAAGGCAGTCCCGTCAGGGGCGGACGACGACGCTGCGGTCGCGGTGGCCGGTCACGAGGCGGCGGCGTCGCCGGTACCGGTCCGGGGGAGGAGGAGGACGGGGCAGTGTGCGTGGTGCAGCACGCTGTGCGTGGCCCGGCCCAGGTTGCGGGCGAGTCCGAAGGGACTGGTGGGACGGCGGCCGCCCATGACGAGCAGGTCGGCGTCCCGGGAGGCCTCGACCAGGATGCCGGCGACGGAGATGCTCTTCTCGGCGTCGGCCCGCACTTCGAGATCGGGGAACTCCTCGCACACCGCGTCCGTGACGGCCTGCAGGGCGTCGGCGTGCGCACTTGCGATCTCGTCGACGCCGTCGAGCATGCTGACCACCTCGCCGACGGACTCCATCACGTTCCACACGTGCAGGAGCCGGAGGGATCCCTTGCGCAGTTCGGCCTCGCGCGCGGCGTACCGGGCGTGTCCGAGGTCGTGCTCGTCACGGACGGCCGCGAGGACGGCGCCGGTCTCCTGCGCCCCTTCGATGCCGCGGACGACGATGACGGGGGTCGTGGCGGCCGCCGCGACGTCCAGGCCGACCGAGCCGAGCAGGAGGGAGCCGAATCCGCCCAGGCCACGGTTGCCCACCACGATCGTGCCGTGCAGGGCGCCGGCCCGGTGGAGGCTGCGGACGGCGTCCGCCCGGCTGAACTCCGTGCTCACGCGCAGACCGGGGTACTCGTCCGTCACGGCCTTCGCGGTGTCCTCCAGGAGTCGGCGCCCGTCGGCACGGACCCGTTCGATGGTCTCCGCCGACAGGTAGAGGGTCCTGCCGTCGGTGTCGCTGCCGTGGACGATGTGCAGCGGGCGGTCGCGGCGTACGGCCTCCCCCGCTGCCCACAGGGCGGCAGCGCGGGCCGATTCCGAGCCGTCCACGCCCACGACGACGGAGCTTGTGTCCGGGGTGCGGAATGTACCTTCCACGATTCCTCCCGACCGAGATTCCGATGAGGGACACCCCTCAGGCTGGCACCGGAGACAGCCCCGGGGAGAGGGCCGCCCGGGACCGCGACCGGGGCCAAAGGTCCCCATCGCCCGCGCGTGGCCCGTTGCGTCCGGTCGTCATGGCCCGTCCGGCCCCCGGACGGGACCGTTCGGCCCTCGACCGACCCCGGGTACCGGCGGATGGTGGGGGCACGGCCCGGACCGAGGACACCCCCGTCCCCTCAAGCCGTGGCACACGGCTGAGGCCCCAGACAGGACCAGTTCCATGACCGCACCACACCTCACCCCCGAGATCGTCGCCCGGCTGGTGGGCGACGCCGTCACCGCCCCGTCCATGCACAACGCCCAGCCCTGGAGGTTCGTGTACCGCCCGGGTGACGACGTCATCGAGCTGCACGGCGATCCGGAACGCGCCATGACACGCACCGATCCGGACCACCGGGCCCTCCACCTCGGTTGCGCGGCGGCCCTGTTCAACCTGCGGGTGTCCGCGGTTCGGCACGGACTGCGGGCCCGCGTGCACTTGCTGCCCGACGACCTGCAGCCGTGGCTGCTGGCAACGGCTGCCGTCGGCGGACCCTCCGGCGAGGACCACGAGTTGGCAGCCCTGCACTCCGCGCTCCGGCGCCGGCACACCAACCGTTTCCCGTTCGATGACGAGCCCGTGCCGGACGCCCTCCTGGACGGCCTGCGGAGCGCCGCCCGGCTGGAGGGCTGCCGGCTGACCGTTCCGGGCGACTGGCACATGGAGACCGTGCTCGACCTGGTACGGGACGCAGAGCACCGGGAGGACGACGATCCGCTGGTCCGGGCCGAGACGTCCGCCTGGACCTCCCCCGCCCGGGCCGCGGCCGGTCCCCGTCCCGACGGGATCCCCGCCGCCGCGTTCGGCCCGCGCAGTGCCGCAGGCCCTTCTCCCGTACGGGACTTCGGCCGGGGCCGGCCCGTGGCGGGCCGCGGCTGGGCCGTGTTCGAGAAGCGACCGCAGCTCGCGCTGCTCGGCAGCCCGGCGGACACGCGGGTCGACTGGCTCCGGGCCGGCCAGGCGCTGGAGCGTGTCCTTCTCCAGGCCACGGCCGACGGCCTCGCGACCTCGATGACCTCCCAGCCCCTGGAGTGGCGGGAGTTGCGGTGGACGGTCCGCGATCCGGCCGAGGCCATGGGCCACGTCCAGATGGTCCTGCGCCTCGGTTACGGGCGACCGGCACCCGCCACACCCCGCCGCCCCGTCGCCGAGGTCCTGGAGGTCCGTGCGTAGCCGGGTGGACACCGGGCCCTGCCGGGCCGGAAAAAGGACACCCTCACTTTCTCGCCGACGGCCTATTCTGATCACCGCCGGCGGACGGATCGACGTGCGGCGCGTCCGGCGTGAGCGCGCCCTCCTCGCCCCACCGGTGCCCGGCCGCCCTCCATTCCGCATGGTCCGGTCCTCCACGTGCGATGCACGCGACCGGGCGGAGGGAGAGCGCCGCGAACGACCCATCACACGTGAGGCACCCCATGGACAGTGAGCACATACGGATCTGCCTGGACCTGCTGGACCGTGCACGGCAGCTGCCCGTGGACGATGCTCAGCGCCGCCTGCTGGAACAGGCTGCCGGCGGACTCGTCCGTGACGGCCGGCTGCGACGCCGTTCCGCGGGACGCGCGGAGCGGGCCGCCGCCGATGCGAAGCTGCTCGCCGCCACCACGATGGGCGCCGGCGACCGCGTGATGGACGCCCCTCTGTCCGCCCGCACCCCGCCCGTACGAGGACTGACGGTCCGCGAGTACGTGTCCCTCCGGCCCGGTTCGTCCGCGGCGCGACAGCTGCCGGACCGTACGCCGGACGGTGACGGGGGGTCACGCCTGCTGAACCGCCCCCAGCGCTGCTACGTCTGCAAGAACCACTACCGGCAGGTCCATGCCTTCTACCACCGGCTGTGCCCCGGTTGCGCCGACGAGAACCTGGCCCGCCGCACGGCCCGCACCGATCTCACCGGCCGGCGTGCGCTGCTGACCGGTGGACGCGTCAAGATCGGCCACCAGGTCGCGCTGATGCTCCTTCGGGACGGCGCCGAGCTCACCGTGACCAGCCGCTTCCCCGCGGACACGGTGCGCCGGTTCGCGGCCGCCCCCGGCGCCGCCGACTGGTGGCACCGGCTGCGGATCGCCGCCCTGGACCTGCGCGATCCCCGGCAGGTCCTCGCCTTCACCGACCACATGCTCTCCCGGGGGCTGCCCCTGGACGTGCTGATCAACAACGCGGCGCAAACCCTGCGCCGCTCTCCTCTGGCGTACACGGCGCTGTCCGCCGCGGAAGCCGCCCCGGCCCCCGCGTCGCTCGGCGCGCCACCGGTCTGGACCGCTCCGGGGTTCTCCGTACCCGGCCCGCGCACCACGCCCCCGCCGTGGACGGCGGAACTCGTCCCGGGGCTCGGGGCGCCCCTCGCCCTCACCGGCGCCGCGCACACGGCCGACGTCGCGGCGGCCGTTCCGCTGCCGCAGGAGGCCGTCGACGAGGCGGGCCTGCTGCCAGAGACCGCCGCGGACAACTCCTGGACGCTGCGTCTGGGGCAGATCGACCCGACGGAGCTGCTGGAGGTCCAGCTGGTCAACGCCGTCGCGCCCTTCCTGCTCGCCGACCGCCTGCTGCCCCTGCTCGATGCCTCCCCGCACCCCCACCGCTACCTCATCAACGTGTCGGCGGTCGAGGGCCGGTTCACCGTGCGCAGGAAGACCAGCGACCACCCGCACACCAACATGGCGAAGGCCGCCCTGAACATGCTCACCCGCACCAGTGCCGCCGATCTGGCCACCCGCGGCATCCACACCTGCAGTGTCGACACCGGCTGGGTGACCGACGAGAAGCCCCTGCCCGCCCGGGAGCGGCACGCCGCCACGGGCTGGCGCCCGCCGCTGGACATCGTCGACGGCGCCGCCCGCGTCTACCACCCCATCGTGGAGGGACAGGCCGGCTCACCCGTCCACGGCATCCTCCTCAAGGACTACCGGCAGGTCCCCTGGTGATCCCTCGGCCGCTGTGGCCAGGGGGAACTCCGTCCAGACGGTCTTGCCGTCCCGGGTGTAGCGGGTGCCCCACCGTTCGGTGAGCTGGGCCACCAGGAAGAGACCGCGCCCGCCCTCATCGGTGGTGCGCGCCCGCCGCAGGTGCGGGGCCGTGCTGCTGCTGTCGGAGACCTCGCAGATCAGGCTGCGGTCACGGATGAGCCGCAGGGTCAGCGGCGTGCCGCCGCCGTACCGGTAGGCGTTGGTGACCAGTTCGCTGACGACCAGTTCGGCGGTGAAGGCCATCTCCTCCAGGCCCCACCCGGTCAGGGTGGTCTCCGTCAGCTCCCGTGCCCGGGCGGCGGAGGCCGGCTCTGCGGGCAGTTCCCAGGAGGCGACCTGTTCCGGCGCCAGCACACGGGTGCGGGCGAGGAGCAGTGCGACGTCGTCGCGCGGGTGGTCGGGCAGCAGGGCGTCCTGTACCGCCTTGCAGGTCTCCTCCAGCGAGCGGCCGGGCAGGGACAGGGCTTCGCGCAGCCGGTCGAGTCCCTCGTCGAGGTCGTGGCCGCGGGCGACGACCAGGCCGTCCGTGTACAGCGCCAGCAGGCTTCCCTCGGCGAGTTCCAGTTCGACGGACTCGAACGGGAGTCCGCCCAGTCCCAGCGGCGGCCCCTCCGGAAGGTCGGGCAGGCTCACCGTGCCGTCGCAGGTCACCACGGCGGGGGGCAGGTGGCCCGCCCGGGCCAGGGTGCAGCGCCGGGAGGTCGGGTCGTAGACCGCGTAGAGGCACGTCGCGCCGACGATCTGCGGGCCCTGCGAGCGTCCGTCGGCAGGCTCCTGCTCATGTGCCAGGCGGTCGACCAGGTCGTCCAGGTGGGAGAGGACGTCGTCCGGGGCGTAGTCGAGGCTGGCCAGGGTGTGTACGGCCGTGCGCAGTCGGCCCATGGTGGCCGCGGCGTGCAGGCCGTGGCCGACGACGTCGCCGACGACGAGGGCGACGCGGGCTCCGGAGAGGGGGATGACGTCGAACCAGTCGCCGCCGACGCCGGTGGCGGGTTCGGCCGGCCGGTAACGGTGCGCGACCTCGACCGCGCTGTACTCGGGCACCTCCCGCGGCAGCAGACTGCGCTGCAGGGTCACCGCAGCCTGGTGCTGCTGGGTGTAGCGGCGGGCGTTGTCGATGCAGAGGGCGGCGCGCGCGGCGAATTCCTCGGCGAGCGTGAGGTCGTCCTCCTCGAACGGTTCGGGCCGCTCGGCCCGCCACAGGCTGAGCAGGCCGAGGAGCAGACCGCGGGCCGTCAGCGGTACGACGATCAGTGAGTGGGCGCCCAGGCCGAGGGCGCGCCGCGTGCGCTCCGGGTCCTGGAAGTACCAGGTGGGGCTGCTCGTGAGCACGGCTTCGAGGATGGGCTGCTGCTCCGCGAGGCATCTGGCCTGCGGGGTACGGGGGTCGAAGTGGAAGACCTCTCCGGCGGAGTACATCACCTGCAGTGCCTCGTCCACGACCGAGTGGACGGCCATCCTGCGGACCGGTCCGCTCACCCCCTCGGCGGTCTCCTCACCGCGGGCCACCGGCTCCAGCAGATCCACCGAGACGGCGTCGGCGAGGTCGGGGACGGCGACGTCGGCCAGTTCCCGGGTGGTCCGGCCGAGGTCCAGCGTGGTCCCGATGCGGGTGCTCGCCCGGTTGAGCAGGGCGAGCCGCCGCCGGGCCCGGTAGCGGTCGGTGACGTCCTCCACCAGTTGGGTGACTCCGAGGATCCCGGCGGAGGGGTCCTCCATCCGGAACGCCGAGACCGACACCACCCGCTCGTGGCCGGGGTCGCTCCTCAGGCGGCAGGGCTGCTCGGTGAAGATCAGCGGGGCGCCCGTCTCCAGCACCCGTCGCAGGCGGGTCTCGATGGTCTCCACGTCCGGGCCGATGAGGAACTCTCCGATGCCCCGGCCCCGGACCTCCACCGCGGGGAGCTGCGTGAACCGGGCCAGCGCCCGGTTGATCCGCAGGATGCTCAGGTCGGGGGCGTGGACGGACAGACCGATCGGGGAGCGCCGGAAGAGACCGTCCAGGACCGACCGGTCCGTCTCCCACTGGAGCACTTCCTCCGCCGGGGCGACGACGAGGAACCACTCGCGGGCCGAGCCTGCGCGGATGACGGCGCGGGCGCGGAAGCCCAGCTCCACCCGTCGCCCGCTGCGGTGCAGGACGGGCAGGACGCCGGACCAGCCCCGGTCGCGCTCGCACGCGGCCACCGCGTCCAGGACCGTCTCACGGTCGCGGTCGTCGACGAGGAATTCGGTCGCCGTCCGGCCCAGCACCTCCTCGGGCGGGTAGCCGAGGTGCTCCTGTGCGCGCTCGCTCCAGCCCACGACCCTGCCGTGGTGGTCCAGTACCGCCGAGGCCGAGTTGTTCAGCGCGAACGGGTCCTCGGGCCCCTCACCCAACCCCGGCGCCGGTGCGTGCATCGCTGCCACCCTTCGACCTGCCGAACGGAACGCCCAGCGGGTATCCCCGCACCGACTACCCAGGGTGATCGGAGAACCGATGGTTGAGCGGTCGGCCTACGTTCAGTATCCCTGCGCAGTTGTACGTCGCCCACTCCCCCGGGCCCGGCGAGTCCCACCCGCAGGGGCGCGGCGGGCCGGGGGCGCCCCCCGGGGGCTGCCGCGTGGCCGCTCCCGCCCCCGCCTCCGCCCCGCCGTCGGGCGGCGGTGGGCAGGTCTGCTCCTGCGCGCAGATCCGGGCCGGCGCACCACGCCCGTCCTCGCCGCTGCACGCGTGGCCGTCGCCGGGAGTGCGGGGGGGGGCGCGGACGCGCGCGGCACCCCGGTACCTGCCGAGCTTCGTACGCCCTGCGGCTTTCACCCCGAAACGGCTTGATATGAATGATGAGTCGTCAATAATGCTGCTCATGACCTCAGTTGAAGACCAGGCTCGGCGTCAGTGGTGGGACGGACCTGCCCCCGTACAGCAGAGCGGTCGCCGCAACCTCCCGGAGCTCCTCGGTGGACTGCTGGCCGCCTCGGCGCTCATCCCCTTCTTCCAGGCCATAGTGACCAAGGCGGGTGAGGAGACCTACGCGAAGATCCGGGCATTGCTCTCCCCCGCACAGCGCGCGCAGGCCGAGGACGGCCGACGCGACGAAGGCGTCGTCACGATCATCGACCCCGAGAGCCGGGTGATCGTGCACCTGCCCACTTCCATGGAACTGGGGGACCTTCAGGAGATCGGGAATCTGAAGCTGCGCTGGCCGTGGACCGGCTGGCTCGTCGTGACCCACGACGGAACCGGGTGGCGCATCTCGCACACCGACACACCGCCGGAGGACGGCATCACCCTGGCCGGCAGCGAGTGACGGGCCACGCGGCGAAGGACTTCCTGCACCGGCAGGTGCAGGCATATCTGGACACCCGCGAGCCGGAGTTCCTGCTCTCAGACCCGACGGTCATGGCGCGGTCGGACCTCCATGACGCTCTGCAGCGTCACTTCGCCGGGGGCGGGCAGCCGGACGAAGTGCTCGAAGAGCTGCAGGTGCTCGGCTGGGCGCTCTACTGCCTCGGCGAGCTGACCGGCGAGCACGCGACCCTCCAGGCAGCAGTGACGGTCCTGACCCCGGTCTACCGGAGCTCGCCGGCGAAGGTGCCCCCGGCCCTGCGGCGCGCGTGGGACGAAGCCTCGTCGGAAGATCCCCGGACGTCGCGCCGGCGCATGGTCCACCAGGTACTCCGGCGTGCGGCGGAAAGCCGGGACGACGAGTTGCTGGTCAGGAGCGTGGAGCTGCTCACCCGGTTCACCGACGAAGGCGACCCGGCGGAGCCGGGCCACGCGATGGAGGTGGCCGAACTCGCCGAAGCTCTCTGGCAGCTCCACCTCCTGACGAACGACGTGGACGCCCTGACCAAGTCCGTGCAGCGCTTCCGGCAGGCACTGGGCCAGGAATCCTTTGACACCGGCGGATATCCCGACGACGTGCGTGCGGCCGTGCTCGGCACCTTCTGCCAGGCGGCCGGAGCGCTCTACCTGCGCCTGGGCGACGTCGGTGCCCTGGAGGAGGCCATCGCCGCCGGCGAGCGCTGCATGGCCTGCGTGGCCGCCGACGACGAGTTCCTCGGGCGCTACCGGTCCGTTCTGGGAAACGCCTACCGGTCGCGCTTCATGCTCTCGGGGGCGGCGCCGGACGCCGCCAAGGCGATCGGCCACGGGCGCGCGGCGGTGCGCGTCACCCCGGCGGACGACCCCAACCTGGTGATCAGGAAGTCCAATCTGGGAAGTTCGCTGCTCGCCGCTCACAAACAGGACGGGGACCAGGACCTGCTGGACGAGGCGATCCGTCAGTGGCGCGAGGCGATCGAAGCCCTGCCCGCCGATGCCCCGAACCCGGGCATGGTGTACTCGAACCTCGGCAGTGCGCTCACCCACCGGTTCGGCGCGACCCCGGATCTGGCCGTCCTGGACGAGGCGATCGCCCTGCACCGCGAGGCGATATCCCGGACGGATCCGAACCACCTGGACCTCTCCCTGTACCTGAACAACCTCGGGGCCACTCTCATCTACCGATCGATGTTCCTCCGCGACGCCGGCGACGCGGGCAGGGCCGTGGAGGCCCACCGGCGCGCGGTGGCACTGATCCCGACGACCCACCCGGACTTCACGGAACGCCTGGGAGGGCTGCTCGCGGCACTCGACCAGTACGCGGACACCGAGGAAGGGCGGGAGGACCCCTCGGTGTCCGCCGCGCTCCACGACGTCCTCGTGCGCATGCGCGAGACCCTGGGGCGCAGCCCCGCGGACCACCCGGGACTCGCCCAGGGGTTGCAGCTCGCGGCGAGGGTCCTCGGCAGCGTCGGGGGCGACGTCGACGAAGTCCTCGACCTCAGCCGGGCGGCCCTGGCCGCGTCCCACCCCGATCATCCGGACCGTCCGGGCTACGAGTACACCGTCGGCCTCGCCCTGTGGACGAAGTACGAGGCGCGGCCGAAGACCGACCCCGAAGCGGACGAGGCGGCACGCACCGAGGCGCTGGAGCACCTGCGCGCGGCGTGGCGCGCACGAGCCGGCTTCCGCCCGCACTTCCTGGCCCAGCTCGGCGGCCGGCTGTGGCGGGCGTCCCGGGAGGCCGGGGATCCCGCGCTCATGCGGGAGAGCGAGCGGGTGCTGGAAGAAGTGCGGGCGACCCCCAGCGCTCCACCCGCGCTGCGCTACAGCGTCGCGACGGTTCTGGGCACCCACTACGCCGATGCCGCCGACTGGACGGCCGCCGACGCGGCCTTCGGCGAGGCCGTCAACACGCTGTCGCACACGGTCCCCCGGCGGCTTCGGCGCAAGGACCAGGAGCGGCTCCTGGCCGGTCTTCCCGGTGTCTGCTCCGACGCCGCCGCCTGCGCGTTGAACGCCGGAGCGCCCGAGCGCGCCTTCAACCTCCTGGAGCAGGGAAGATCCGTCCTCGCAGCCCAAGTCCTCGACACCCGGGGTGACATCGCCGAGGTCCGCCGCAGGTCACCGCGCCTCGCAGACCGGCTCGAAGCCGTCCGCAGAGCACTGGACGAGTCCTCCGAGCCGGACAACGAGGCACACACCGTCCGGCTCACGGCCCGGCTGGAGGACGTCACCGCGGAGATCCGGACCCTTGACGGCCTGGCCGACTTCCCCCGGCTCTCGGCCGCGGATCTCCGCGCCACGGCCGCCCGGGGGCCGGTGGTGACCGTGAACATCAGCCCCTACCGTTCGGACGCCTTCCTCTGCACCGCGTCGGGACTCGAGAGGGTCGTCCCGCTACCGCATGCGACAGGCGGTGAAGTCGAACGGCTCTACGCCGAGTTCGAGGCGGCGCTCGCTCTCGCGACACAGGACGCGTCCGGCGAGGACGCGCAGCGCGGGGAGCGGCTGATCGACGGAGTGCTGCGCCGACTGTGGGACGGTATCGCCGGACCGGTGCTGGACGCGGTGGCCGAACTCCAACCGGGTGCTCCCACAGAACCCCGACGCCTGTGGTGGTCGCCCACGGGATTGCTGAGCTTCCTTCCGCTGCACGCCGCCGGGTACCACGAGGAGCGGGGCACACCCGGTGCCCGCACGGTCCTGGACCGTGTGGTGTCGTCCTACACACCGACCATGAGAGGGCTGCGGGAGGCACAGCACCGTCTCTCCCGCGCCGGCACCTCGATGAAGGGCGCGGTCGTCGCACTCCCCGACACGGGCGTGCCGTGGGTCGGAACCCTCCCGGGAGTGGACAGGGAAGTCGAGATCCTCACCCACGGCTTCACCGGGGTGGACGTGTTACGAGGTGCGGACGCGACACCGGACAACGTGGTCGAGGCGCTCAAGAGCCACGGCTGGATGCACTTCGCGTGCCACGGGGTCAGCGACCCCGATGCCCCCTCCTCCGGGGCGCTCCTCCTGCACAGGGCTCAGCCGCTGGCCGTGACGGACATCGTGGCCCTCAGCATCGAAGGGGCAGGACTGGCCTTCCTGGCGGCCTGCAACACCGCTCGCGGCGGCAACGACCTGGCCGACGAGTCGATCCATCTGGCGTCGGCCTTCCTCCTGGCCGGATACCCGCAGGTCGTCGGAAGCCTCTGGCCCCTCGGCGACGCCGCGGCCCCCGTCGTCACCGCCTGTGCCTACCATCCGTCGGCCGGGGCCGCATCGGGACCGGATCTGCGCAGGGTCCCGTTCGGGGCGCACGAGGCGGCGCTGCGCCTGCGGGCCGCGTTCCCGGACCGACCGTCGATCTGGGCCGCTCACTTGCACGTGGGCGCCTGAGCGAGGGAGTGCAGGCGGGGGCGTTCGAGGACGGTGGCGAGGGCGTACGCGCCGCCTCCTGCCACGGCGAGGACCCAGTAGAGGCCCGGGGCGTCGAGCCAGAGCGACGCGGCGGAGGTCAGGGCGAGCCAGACTCCGAGGCCGTAGTGCAGCGCGTTGCGGCGCACGGCCCCTTCGGCGAGGTAGAGCAGACCGACGATGATCCCGGATCCGGCGGGCCACAGGACGGACTGGAGTTCCGGTGTGCCGAGGACGGATGTCAGGCCGGTGATGGCGAGGCCCAGCGCGGTGAAGGCGGTGATCCAGGCGACGCCGAGCATTTTGCCGGAGAGGACCACGGACGCACCGGCTCCGCGCTGGGCCCGCAGTGCGGCCGTGGTGGCCAGGACGATGCCGGTGACGAGCCCGGTCCCGAGGAGCGTCATGGGGAGCCAGCCGGGCAGGCCGAGCAGGGGGGTGTCGCCGTGGGAGGCCGCGGCCGCGCCGTGGCCCAGTACGTAGGCGAGGCCGAAGCCGGCGTAGGCCGCACGGTTGTCGACCTCGCCCGTCGGACGGGCCGGGGCGGTGCCCGCGTCGGCCGGCGTGCGGGTGGTGGTGGTCTTGTCGATGGTCTGCATGCGGTGTCCTGTCGGTTCTGGGGGCGGGTCGGGGGCGTCGGGTTCCCGGATCAGGTGGCGCAGGCTCGGTCGGTCGCGCCGCCGACCTGGCGGTTCGTACGTCCAGGGTTCATGGCGCACAGCCTCTTGCCGGTCGGTGTCCACATTCCATGCGGGGCGCGGGCGATGACTGTCCAGTCCTGTCCGCACCGGTCCACTCCCGGGTCAGTCCCACAGGGAGATCGCGAGGACCAGGGCGATGATCGGGATCAGCAGCCACGGCTCGGCCAGGACCAGGAGCCCGGTGAGGACGAGGGCGGAGTACGCCAGTGCCTTGGCGACGCGTCGCCGGGCCCTGCTCCTCTTCTTCGTGCCCTTGGTCTTCTGCGGGCCGCTGTCGTGCTCTGCCGCTGCCCGGGGCGCTTCAAGGACGCCGGTGTCGATCGTGGTCGTGGTCGTGGTCGCGGTGGCCGTCGTGCGGTTCATGTCGGTGTTCGTCATGGCACTCAGCCTCGTCGCGGGAGCGCCGCCCTCGCGTCGGTGAAGCCCGCCTATCTAGGTGATGACCACCGACGCGTACGCAGTGCCGGCACGGTGAAGGTGGGTCCATGAACACGGCCATGGACCATACGGAGATCGTTTTGTGGGTACGGCACGGAGACGGCCGGTGGTCGGCCAGGACCGTCTGGGTGGTGGTGCTCGACGGGGAGGCGTACCTCCGCTCGGCCTTCGGGCGGCGCAGTGCCTGGTACCGGCGGGTCCTGCGGCACGCGGACACACAGGTGGAGGCGGCCGGGGTCAGGGTGGCCGTCACCCTGCGGCCGGTGGAGGACCTCGGGCTCGTCCGGCGCGTCTCCGGCGCCTACCGGGCCAAGTACGGGCTGAACTGGCCCGGCCCCGTCGAGTCGATGAACGGACACGAGGCCGCGGCCACCACCATGCGGCTAACGGATGCCGGGCAGGTCACGCAGTTGCCGGCGTGAAGTGAGCCCGAGCTTGCGGAAGATGTTGCGCAGGTGCGCGTCGACCGTCCGCGGGCTGAGGAACAGCTTCGCCGCCACCTCCTTGGAGGTGGCGCCGTCGGCGACCAGGCGTGCGATGTGCACCTCCTGCATCGTCAGCTGGTCCGACGCCGTCGACGTGCGGCTGCGGGCCTGTTCGCCCGTGGCGCGCAACTCGTCGGCGGCGCGCTCGGCGAACGCCTCCAGACCGAGGTCGGACAGCGCCTCGTGCGCCGACCGCAGCGCGGACCGGGCGTCGCGCCGCCGGCCCTGGCGGCGCAGCCACTCGCCGTACAGCAGGTGCGCCCGGGCGCGGTAGACCACCAGTGCGCTGTCGTCGAGCAGGTCGACGGCCTCCCGGTAGGCGGCCTCGTCCGCGGTCACCAGGGCCCGCGCGCAGGCCTCGACGCCGAGACCCCATGCCTGTCCGCCCGCCTGCGTGCGCTCCTTGAGGGTCGCGAGGGCCGCGGCGGCGACCTCGGTCTCGCCGCACCGCACGGCCGCCTCGACCAGCTCGGGCAGGGCGAGGCCCGCAGTACCGACGGCGCCGTACTCGACCGCCTGCTTCGCCGCCCTCAGCGCGGCCGGGTAGTCGGCCAGGCCGTTGCTGAGCACGGCCGTCGCCCACGCCACGCTGAGGCTCATCCGGTGGTCCAGCGACGCGAACAGTTCGACGGCGCCCCGGCGCCGTCCGCGCATCGCGGCCAGGTGGAGGCGCGGGTAGACCAGCGGTGCCGCGCCCGTGGCGTCGGCGATCGCCTCCTCCTCGGAGATCAGCTCCATCGCGGCTCCGAAGTCGCCCCGGTGCACGGACGCGGTGGCCTGCATGGCCAGTCCGATGGGCAGCGCGTGGAAGGAGCCCGACTCGCGGCCGGCCGCGACGGCACGGGTGGCGATGGCGTACATGGCGTCGAAGTTCCACAGCTCGGTGGCCACCATGAAGCCCAGTGACGGCCGCCGGGTCCACACCTCGGCGTCGGCGTCTGCGACGACCGGGCCGAGAATCTCCCCCGCTGCCCGGTGCCCTTCGCCGACCAGGCTGATCAGGCCTCTCAGGACGACCGCCGCGCCGGAATCCGGCCCGCCCGACGGCGGGTTCTTCCTGATGGCCTCCACCACCTGGTCGAGGCCGCCGAGCAGCAGGCCCATCTCGACGGCGTCCAGACAGCACTCCCGTGACCAGGCCGGGTCGGTGGCGGCCAGCCGGGCCGCGGCGCGCAGGAGGTGCGCCGTGGGGCCCTCGTCCCCCCGGCGGCGGACGAACGACAGCCTGCCGCGGAGCAGATCGGCCCGGGCGGCCTGGCCCGGATCGTCGGTCGGGACGGTGGTGAGAAGCTCGGCCGCCGTGTCGAAGTCGCCGACCGAGAGCTTGGCCTGGACCGCGGCGAGGACCCGCTCGGCGCGGCGGACCGGGCTGGTGGTGAGCGCGGCCGAGCGTTCGAGGAAGGCGGCCGCCGCCGCGACACCGCCCCGTTCCTGGGCGCGGGTGGCGGAGTCCTCGAGTGCGGCGGCCACCTCCTCGTCCGGGCCGGCACTGGCCTGGGCGCGGTGCCAGGCCCGCCGGTCGGGGTCGGTGACCGGGTCGGTCGCCGCGGCGAGGGCCTCGTGCGCCCTGCGCCGCTCCTCGGGCGACGCGGCCCGGTAGGCGGCCGAGCGGGCGAGGGGGTGACTGAATCGGATCCGATTGCCGAAGTCGACCAGCGGGACGGACTCCGCGGCGGCAGCGGCGTCGATGCCGAGGAGTTCGGCCGCACTCCACAGCAGCCCGGGGTCGCCGATCGGGTCGGCGGCGGCGACGGTCACCAACAGCCGGGCCGCCGGCGCCAGGAGATCGAGCCGGGAGCGGAAGCTCTGCTCGATCACGCCGGGTACCGAGTCGGGCTGGGCGAATCCGCCCGCCATCCCGGCGAGTCCGGCGGTCCTGGGAAGCTCCACCAGTGCGAGGGGGTTGCCGCGCGCCTCGGCCAGGATGCGGTCGCGCACCCGCTCGTCCAAGGGGGCGCGGACCGCCGCGGCCAGCAGCGCGCGGGCATCCGACTCGCCGAGCCCCTGCAGGAGATGGGAGGGCAGCTCGTCCAGCTCGGGCAGGTGGCCCGGCTCGCGCGCCGCGAACACGAGGGCGATCGGCTCGGCCGAGATCCGGCGGGCCAGGAAGGCCAGCGCCTTGGCCGACGCCCGGTCCAGCCACTGTGCGTCGTCGACGACGCACAGGAGCGGGCGTTCGCCCACGTTCTCCGCAAGGAGGCCCAGCGAGGCGACGCCGACCAGGAACGGATCGGGTGTGCCGGTGTCGAGGCCGAAGGCGATCTCCAGCGCCTTGCGGTGCGGCGCGGGCAGCGTCGTCAGCCGGCCGGTGACGGGCGCGAGCAACTGGTGCAGCGCGGCGAACGGCAGCTCCATCTCGAACTCCGCGCCGGACGCCCGCATGACGAGGAATCCGGTCGCGGCCCCGTCCAGATGCCGCAGCAGCGCGCTCTTGCCCATGCCGGGCTCACCGCGCAGGACCAGGGCGCCGCCCCGGCCCTCGCGTGCCGCTCCGAGCAGGGCGTCGAGCCTGCGTATGTCGTCCTGACGGCCGATCAGCACATCCGTGTTCGTCCCGGGCATGATCGACAACCTATGCGCTCGTACGCCTGAGGGGAATCCGTGAAGACCCCCGGCTGCCCGATCAACCTAGGCGATGACCACCGACTAGGTGATGACCACCGACGCGAGCGGCGGGCGCCCGCTGCGAGGGTCGAGCCATGAACCGCACCGCACCGCAACGGACCACCACCGGCTGGATACCGCTGGCGGTCCTGGCCACGGCCCAGTTCCTGGTCGTACTGAGCGCCTCGATCGTGAACGTCGCCCTGCCCGGGATCCGGGCCGGGCTCGATCTGTCGGACACCGGCCAGGCATGGACGGTCAACGCCTACGTACTGGTCTTCGGCGCGCTGCTGCTGCCGGGCGGGCGCGCCGGTGACGTCCACGGTCTTCGCCGCGTGTTCCTGCTCGGCACCGGCCTGTTCGCCCTCGCCTCCCTGGGAGCGGCACTGGCTCCCACGGCGGCCGTGCTGATCGCCTGCAGGGCGGTGCAGGGAATCGGCGCCGCACTGCTGGCGCCCACGGCGCTGGCCCTCGTACTGACGCTGTATCCCGACGGCCGGCGGCGCGGCACCGCGCTCGGCGTGTGGGGCGCCGTCTCCGGTGCCGGCGGGGCGGCCGGTGTGCTGCTGAGCGGTCTGCTCACCGACCAGTACGGCTGGCGTGCGGTGTTCGTCGTGATGGTGCCCCTCGCCGTGGCCGTCCTGGTGGCCACCCGGCTGCTGGTCGGGGCCGACCGGCCGCGCGGCGGAAGCCTGGACGCGCCGGGCGCGGTGACGGTGACGGCGGGGCTGGTCGCGCTCACCTACGGCCTGTCGGGGCCCTGGGTGCTCGCCGTGATCGGGCTGGCGCTGCTCGCCCTGTTCGCGGTGCTCCAGCGCCGCGCCGCCGACCCCCTGCTGCCGGCGCGGATGAGCGTGGTGGCGGTGCCCGGCCTGCTGATGGCCCTGCTGGGCGCGGTCTGGCTCGGCCTGTTCTACTTCCTGCCCCTCTATCAGCAGCGCACCCTCGGCTACACGCCGCTGGAGGCCGGGCTGACCCAGCTCCCGCTCGCCCTCATGATCACCCTCTCGTCGTGGGCCACCGGCAGGCTCTCCGGCCGCCACGTGCTCCCGGCGGGTCTGCTGGTCCTCGCGGCGGGACTGGCCTGGCTGTCCCGGACACCGGCCGACGGCACCTTCGCCGTGGACCTGCTCGGCCCGACGCTCCTCATCGGCACCGGGCTGGGGGTGGCGTTCGTCCGGCTCACCGCGATGTCCTCCACGGGCGTCCCGGCCGCCGACAACGGCCTGGCCGGCGGGCTGGTCAACGCCACCCGGCAGATCGGCGGCGCCATCGGCCTGTCCTTCCTGACCCTGCTCCCCTCCTTCGGCGCGTCCTTCCTGGCCTGCGCCGCCCTGACCCTCCTCATCTCGGCCCTCTCGACCCTGCCGACGCGAAAGGCATGACCATGACCCTCGAAAAGCCCTACATCAGCGGACACTTCGCCCCCGTCACCGACGAGATCACCGGCCGCGAGCTGAAGGTGCGCGGCACCCTCCCGCCGGAGCTGAACGGCCGCTACTTCCGCAACGGCCACAACCCCAAGCCGGGCATCACCCCCACCCACTGGTTCCGCGGCGAGGGCATGATCCACGGCGTCCGTCTCTCGGGCGGGCGGGCCGAGTGGTACCGCAACCGCTGGGTGCGCACCCCCTTCCTGGACGGCGTGCCGTTCACCGGGACCGAGCTCGAGGTCAGCGCCGCCGCCACCAACATCATCTTCCACGGGGGCCGCTACCTGGCCCTGCAGGAGGCCAACCTGCCCTGGGAGGTCAGCGCCGACCTCGAGACGATCGGCGTCCACGACTTCGGCGGCAGGCTGACCGGTGCGATGACCGCCCACCCCAAGGAGGACCCTGTTACCGGCGAGCTGCACTTCTTCGGCTACGGCCCCTTCCCGCCGTACCTGACCTACTACGTGGCCGACGCCTCGGGCGCCATCGTCAGGTCGCAGATCGTCGAGGGTTCCGGCCCCTCCCTCATGCACGACTTCGCCATCACCCGCGAACACGTCGTCTTCATCAACTCGCCGGTGGTCTTCGACCACGCCGAGCACTCCGGCATCCCCTACCGCTGGCACGACGACGTGCCACTGCGCATCGGTGTGATGCCGCGGGCCGGGGGCCGGGCCACCTGGTTCGAGGTGGCCGACCAGGCGGCGCTGCTGCACGTGGCCAACGCCTACACGGACGCGCAGGGCCGGATCGTCCTCGAAGCACCGCGCTTCGACCGTTCCGCGTGGGAGACCTCGTGGAAGTGGTGGGTCGGCGCTCCCGGTTACGGCACCAGCCCCGACGCCGGCTCGACCCTCCACCGGTGGATCATCGACCCGGCCACGGGCAAGGTCACCACCGAGTCCCTGAACGACCTGGCCACCGAGTTCCCGTCGATCAACGACGCCCACACCGGTTCGGACTACCGCTACAGCTATGCCATCGGCTTCCCCGGCGCGGGCCTGTCGGGCTACCACACCGTCAAGTTCGACACGAGGACCGGCCGGGAGACGCTGCTCGCCCACGGCGAGGGCCGGATGCCCGGTGAAGCCGTCTTCGCACCCGCCGAGGGCGGGACCGCCGAGGACGACGGCTACCTGCTCACCATCGTCAGCGACCTCAGGGCCGACGCCTCGGAGCTGCTCGTCCTGGACGCGAGCGACCTGAGCACCGTGGCCGCCGTCGAGCTGCCCCGCAGGGTTCCCGCCGGCATCCACGGCCACTGGATCCCCGACTCCGAACCGTCCGCCTGACCCGCCCCCGGCCCCCTGACCCACCCCGAGCCGCCCCGGGCCCCCCCCCCCACCCCCCCCCGGGCGCCCCCGCCCCCCCCCCCGGGAACCCCAAGAACAAACCCCCCCCCCAACGCCCCGCCCCCCCCC
>NZ_JBSGXU010000023.1:54415-69652 GCF_053610205.1 Streptomyces sp. NPDC054932
GCCGACTCCCCCTCAGCGGCGGCCCGGGCCCCACCCCGAGGAACCGAAATGACCTACCCCACGACCATCGACGAGACCGCCCCCGTGGTCGCCGACCACGCCGTCCGGATCGCCGCTCCCCTCGAACGGGTCTGGCAGCTGCACACCGGGATCGGTCTCTGGACCGACTGGCAGACCGACATCACCGAGGCCCGGCTGGACGGCCCCGTCGAGCCCGGCACCACCTTCCACTGGGTGACCGCGGGCCTGTCCATCGACTCCACCGTCTACGCGGTCGAGGCCCCGCACCGCATCCTGTGGGGCGGTCCCGCGCACGGCATCACCGGCGTGCACGAATGGACGTTCACCGAGGACGGCGACGGCGTCGTGGTCCGCACCCGGGAGTCCTGGTCGGGCGCGCCGATCGACGCCGACCGGGACAATCTCGCCGCCGCGCTGGACGGATCGCTCGTCTCCTGGCTCAACGCCCTGAAGAGGACGGCGGAGTAGGGGCAGGCCTGCGATCACCCACCGACCCCCTGTGGGCGGCCGGGTGGTCGCGGGCTCGCACTCTAGCGCAAGAAGGATCAGATTCCGCCGAATCTCCGATCTTCCCCACGCCCCCGCCGGCCGCCGAGTAGCGTCCTCGAACCTACCCGGTCGCAGAGGTGAAGCCGGCCGGGACCGTACAGAGACGAGGAGCGTGCAGCGATGGTCAACGTAGAGACGTCCTTGAAAGAGGCGATGACCTCGATCGAGGGGAGCGTGGGAGCGGCGCTGGTCGACTACACGAGTGGCATGGCCCTAGGAACGCTGGGCGGCGGAAAGGACCTCGATCTGACGGTCGCCGCGGCGGGAAACACCGATGTGATCCGGGCCAAGACACGCACGATGGAAATGCTGGGCATCCAGGAGGACATCGAGGACGTACTGATCACTCTCGGCAGCCAGTACCACCTCATCCGGCTGCTCAAGGGCCGAGGAGGTAATGGTCTGTTCCTCTACATCGTGCTGGACAAGGCCAAGTCGAATCTGGCCATGGCGCGGCACCAGCTCAAGCGCATCGAAGCGGATCTGGAGTTGTAGCCGCACACCTGCATCCCGGCTCCGCATGTCCATAAGTTGAAGAAATCTTCAACTCGGCACATCTGAATGTGGGCAGCGAATGGTGGCGCGGGGCCGGGGTACAGGAGAATGTCTGGTGATGGTCACCGGGGGATCCGGCAGGGCCGAATGCCGCCCCCGTCCAAGGGTCAGAACCCGGGTAGGAGCGTTGCTACATGCAGGTCCCGCTGTACCAGGCCAAGGCGGAGTTCTTCCGGATGCTCGGACATCCCGTCCGGATCCGCGTACTTGAACTGCTTCAGAACGGCCCCGTACCCGTGCGCGAGCTGCTGAACGAGATCGAGATCGAGCCGTCCAATCTCTCGCAACAGCTCGCGGTACTGCGCCGGTCCGGCATCGTGATATCCATCCGTGACGGCTCCACGGTCAGTTACGCACTTGCCGGTGGTGATGTGGCGGAACTCCTGAGGGCCGCGCGGCGCATCCTCACCGAGCTTTTGGTGGGACAGAGTGAACTGCTCGCCGAACTCCGGCATGCCGACACTTCCGTCCCCACGGGTCCTCCCACGTTGTAGGCGGACCGGCAAAGGCGGATTCGCCCAGCAGTGCGGCGAGTCCCGAGTCCATGGGACCCCGGTCCGCCGGCCCTGCTGTCCGTCCGGTCCGCCGGGACCTCCCTGCCCGGCCCCGGTCAGGCCGGGGCGTTCCAGGCGGACGTCAGCCCGTCGAGCCACGCGGGCGGCAGCTCGGCGGCGTTCCATTCCTCCCACAGTTGCTGCGGTGCGGTGACGAGCCGCTCCAGCACGGCGATGCTCGTGGCGGAGTGGATCAGCGAATAGCGACCGTGCACCGTGATGCCGCTGCCCGGTCCGAACTCCGCGAACAGCCGCTCCAGCCGGGCCCGGTGGGTGGCGGCGAATTCCGCCAGCACCCCGGCGTACCCGGCGCGCTGCCGGGGCGTCATCGTGCCGAGGACGGCGACCAGCACCTCCTCGGTCACCTCCGGGTCCAGCTCCGAGACCGAGGTGAACGACAGGTACGAAGAGGTGATCGCCACTCGGGCCCGCTCCACCTCCATGCGTCTGGCTCTCGGGCGCTGCGCGGACGGGCCCTGCTGGTCGTCCGCCCCCACGACCTGCAGCAGAGCGCGCTCGGCAAGAGCGCCGAGCTGCTCCAGGAGGTCGCCGGCACCGTCGAGCCGACCGGACGCGTACGCCTCGCCCTTGTCCGCCGGCGCGCTCGGCTCCGCGCCGCTCAGTTCCTCGTACGCGAGGGCGAGCGCACCCGCCTCCACGAGCCCGATCAGTTCCCGGGCGTCACCGGCAGGGACTCCGGCCCGCGCGAGGAGCATCAGGAGCGTCGTCCTCGCATTGTCGACGCTCACCTCGTCCGGCCACCGCCGTCCCTCGTCGGCCGTGCTCATCAAATCCTCCTCATCACTCGGGTGTGCGGTGTGTGCACGAGTTCCGGTCCCCACGACGGCCCGACGCCCGGCCTCCGGCGTCCGGCGTCCGACGTCCGGGCGACCGGAGCCGAAGCTATTGTGCGGTCGTCTCCTGCACCGCCCACGCCAGGCACTCCTCCGACGCCCGCGCGCCCGGCAGCACGATCCACTGCGGCACCTCGTGCGGCTGCTGCTCGTGCACCCACGCCTCGAGCTCCGCGACCTTCTCCGTGGTCGTCTGGAACGAGACCCGGTACTCCCGCTCGTGGCGCACGGTGCCCTTCCACCGGTAGAACGCGGTCATCCGCGCTTCCACGTCGGCCCGGGCCGTCAGCCGTGCCTCCACCGCGCCCCGCGCGATGTCGTACGCCTTCTGCTCGTCGTCCGCCGACGTCTGCGCGATGACGATGCTCACCATGGTGGTCCTCCTTGATCGGGTTCTCCGACCCTACCCACGGCGGACCTGCGGCGCTGCGGGCTCCACGGCTTACGGGGCCGCCGGGCGCCGGGACGGGACGCCGGAACGCCTCCTCGACCGCGCGCTCTCGTCGATGGACGGCATCGCTCCGCGGACGCGGCCACCGTCGGGTACGGCTACCTGGTCCGCGCGGTCCCCGATCCCCGCGTTCGAGGAGGCGGGGCGGCTGCGGCCGGTCCCGGACGGATCCGACGGGCTTCGGGGCCGCGGCCGGACCGGCGGGGCCGGCATGCTCGACGGGGCCGGGACGAGCGTGACGGCCGTGACCCGCCGGACCGTACGGCTCGACGACGGCCGCTTCCTCGCGGCCCGGGACTGCGCGGCGCCGTCGGGCCTGCCGTTGCGGATGAGCTGCCCGGCCGTGATGCCGATGGGAGCGCGGGCCGCCGACACGGTGCTCGGCCGGATCGCGGGCGTGGAGCCCGTACCTCGCCGACGAGGCCGGCGGGGCCCGGCGCCCACCGCCTGCGCCGCCATGTCGGGCGGGGGCGCGCGCGCCGGCAGCTCCTGCGGGCGGAGCACGACGGGCCCCGGGGAGGGGCGCTATGGTCAGGCCGCGGCGCCCACGCTCCTGCGGGCCGCGCGGGTCCGGCGTTCCTCTTCGGTGAGCCCGCCCCACACTCCGTACGTCTCTCCGGCGCTCAGGGCGTGCCGCAGGCACTCGGACTGCACCGGGCACCCTGCGCATATCTCCTTGGCCGCCTCGTCGCGGGCCGCGCGGTCCTCACCCCGTTCGCCCTCCGGGTGGAAGAACCTGCGCGAGCCCAGGCCCCGGCAGGCCGCTTCCGTCTGCCACGCCCAGTGGTGCTCGGCCCGGCCCGGGAGTCGCGACACGTCGGACATTGCTTGCTCCTTCCGTAGGAGAGGGATGTCGAAAACGCGCCTGCTCCCGATCCGCCGGGTGAAACGTCCCCGCTGCGGTTCGTCGCAGCTCCCCCCGCCCCCACCACGCACAGCGCACCCGCCGGGAAGCGGGTGCGCAGAGGCGTGCGGCCGGGTGGGGCGGGGCAGGGGCGGGGGTCAGACGATGTCCTCTGCGATCTCCGCCTGCTCCCGGGCGTTGCCGTAGGCCGCCGGGGTGCCGTACGAGCGACGGGCGACGTACCACCAGACGCTGGCCAGGAGCAGGACCACCGCCAGGGCGATCACCGCGTAGTTCATCGAGTCGATGGTGACCGGGGACTTCTGGGGCAGGCAGAAGAGGACGGTGACGAGTGCGACCCACACGACGGCGATCCAGCCGATCGGCTTGCTCCAGCGGCCCAGGCTCCAGGGACCGGGTTCGAAGCGGTTGCCGGCGCGCAGGCGCAGGTAGATCGGGATGGCGTAGGCCGGCGTGATGCCGATGACGTTGATGGCCGTCACGGCCCCGTAGGCGGTGGCCGAGTAGAGCGACGGGAGGGCCAGGACGCCCGCGACGGCGACCGCGAGCCAGACGGCCGGGACCGGCGTCTGGGTCCGGCTGCTGACCTTGCGCCACAGGGAGGAGCCGGGGAGCGCGTTGTCACGGCTGAACGCGAAGACCATCCGGCTCGCGGCGGCGACCTCGGCGTTGCCGCAGAAGAGCTGCGCGACGATGACGACCAGGAGCAGGGCGGTGGCGCCCCCGGAGCCCAGCGCGTCGATGAAGATCTGCGCGGGCGGGACGCCGGTGGCGCTGCCCTGGACCGCCGCGTAGTCCTGGATGGCGAAGGTGAGTCCCGCGAGCAGGGCGAAGCCGGCGACCCAGGAGACCCAGATGGCCCGGACGATGCCCTTGGCGGCGGAGACGGAGGCGTTCGAGGTCTCTTCCGAGAGGTGTGCGGAGGCGTCGTAGCCGGAGAAGGTGTACTGGGCGAGCAGCAGGCCGACCGCGGCCACGTAGAACGGGTTCGCCCAGCCGGTGTCGTTGACGAACTCGGTGAAGACGAACGAGGCCGACTGGTGGTTGTCGGGGATGAAGGCCAGGGCGCCGACGATCAGGGCGACACCGCCCAGGTGCCACCAGACGCTGATGGAGTTGAGCACGCTGACGAGGCGGACCCCGAAGAGGTTGAGCACGGCGTGCAGCAGCAGGATGCACAGGAAGATCAGGAAGGTCGAGCCGGGGGTGGGCACGAACCCGAAGCGCAGGTTGAGGAAGGCGCCGGTGAACAGGGCGGCGCCGTAGTCGATTCCGGCGATGGCGCCGAGCAGGCCGAGCAGGTTCAGCCAGCCCGTGTACCAGCCCCAGCGGCGTCCGCCGAGCCGGTCGGCCATGTAGTAGAGGGCCCCGGAGGTGGGGTAGGCGCTGGTCACCTCGGCCAGGGCGAGTCCCACGCAGAGGACGAAGAGTCCTACGCCGACCCAGCCCCACAGCATCACGGCGGGGCCGCCGGAGCCCATGCCGAAGCCGTACAGGGTCATGCAGCCGGAGAGGACGGATATGACGGAGAAGCTGATGGCGAAGTTGCCGAAGCCGCCCATCCGGCGGGCGAGGACGGGCTGGTAGCCGAGTTCCCGGAGGCGGCGTTCCTCGTCCTGCTGGGGTGGGGCCTTGCGGTCCGGGCGGGCGGCCCATTCGGTTCGGGACACGGCGGTACCTCCGGGGGTCTGTGGAGCCTGGGGGTGTGGGTGGAGCCGGGGGGTGCGGGTGGAGCGGGCGGTCCGTGCCGTGGGGCAGGCAGGAGGCGGGGGTCAGTTCCGGCCGGCCAGGCTCCGGGACCTGGCTTGCAGGAACACCTCTTCGGCCAGGGCACGGTCGGCCGGGTCGCGGGTCCGGTGGGCCCACGGCAGCGTGGTCCAGTACGGACCGATCGAGTCGAAGACCCGGGCCGCCTCGTCGAACTGCAGGGCGCCCCACAGGGCGTGGGCGAGCTGGTTCAGATCGAGCGGGGAGGCGTGCGGCAGGTCGGCGTGGAGGAACCAGGTGTCCAGGGCGTGGAGGGCGTCGCGGACGGCGTCCTCGGCGACCCAGTGCAGGTCGAGGGCCCTCTCCTGGCCGCGTTCGCGGCGGTAGCGTTCGACCCGTACGTAGAGCGGCAGGACATGGAGGGCGGATCCCGGGGGTGCGGAACCGGCCGCCCAGTGCACGAAGTTGGCGGCCTCGGAGAGCGGTCCGGGCGTGCCCGCGTACACGAGCTGGAGCATGCGGTGGTAGGCCTCGCGGTTGTGCGGGTCGCGCTTGTCGGCCTCCGCGAGGATGCCCCAGGGGCCGGGGGGCAGCATCGGGCCGGGGGGCGCGATCCGGTGCTCGGCCATCTGGCGGTGCTCGTCGAGGAGGGCGAGGGCCAGCAGGCAGACCCAGGGCACCGGGTCGGCGGGGCTGATGCCGGCGGTCTCCCGGCAGGTTTCCCAGGCCTCCTGCCACAGCTCGCGGGTGCGGGGGTGCCGGGCGCGGTGGGCGCGGACGGCCCGCTCGACGGTGACGCGCGCGTGCATCACGAGTGCGGCGACGCTGTGCGGTTCCTCGGCCCGCCAGGCCTGGACCACGTCGGATCCGGCGGAGATGGCGGCGAGGACCTGGGTACGCTGGGTCCACAGCCCCCAGCCGTCGGTGCGTTCGAGCAGGCGCGCCATGGACACCCAACGGCCGGTGCGCAGGTCCTGGGCGGCGGATCGCAGCTCCTTGTCGTGGCCGGCCGGGTGGTAGACGGGCCGGAAATCGCTGCCCGCCATCACCTCGTCCCGGTCGACGGGCGGCGGCGGCCCGGGCGGACGCGTTCTGCGGTGGTCGTGATCATCAGTCCTCGGATCGCATGGTGTGGGTCGGTCCGGCCGTCGGCTGCCGCGCTGCAGCCGTGCCCGGTGCCAGGGATGCGTGAACGATGCGAGAACTGTTCGGCGAACCCCCGCCGTTGACCCGCGGTCAATGTCGCTGCCCGTTGATCGGCGATCACTATAGAGCGATTGGGAGCGTGCGCATCCAGATTCTTGTTCGAACGCAAGTATCAAGCCACGGAGTCCATGTGATGACGCGTCAGTACCGTGGAGCGGGACACGGGCCGATCTTGACGGGCGACCTCCGCTGGTGAAGGCTTCCGACCGACGTTCGCTCACGGCGACACCAGGAACGGAGTGGTGATGACGGGCCCGGTGCTCGCTGTCGATCAAGGCACCTCGGGGACCAAGGCGCTGGTCGTCTGTCCGGTACGCGGGGTCATCGGCTCCGGATCCGCCCCGGTACGGCCCCGCCACCTGCCGGGCGGCCGGGTCGAGGTCACCCCCGGCGAGCTGCTCGAATCGGTCGTCGACGCCGGACGCGCCGCGCTGGCGGCGGCCGGTGAGCCCGTGGTGGCGGTGGGCCTCGCCAACCAGGGCGAGACCGTTCTCGCCTGGGACCCGGTGAGCGGGGAGCCGCTGACCGACGCGATCGTCTGGCAGGACCGGCGCGCCGAACGGCTCTGCACCGAACTGGCCCCGCACGCGCCGGCGCTGCGGGAGGCGACCGGTCTGCCGCTCGACCCCTACTTCGCCGCCCCCAAGATGGCCTGGATACGCCGCCACCTGACCCGGCGCGGCGTCGTGACGACCAGCGACGTGTGGCTCGTACACCGTCTCACCGGGGCGTTCGTGACCGACGCGGCGACCGCCGGCCGCACCCAGCTGCTCGACCTCGACTCCACCCGCTGGTCGGACGCCGCGCTCGACGCCTTCGGGCTCACGGGCGAGCGGCTGCCGGAGGTCGTCGACGCGGACACCCGCGTCGGGACCACCACCGCGTTCGGGCCCGAACTGCCCCTGACGGGGCTGCTCGTCGACCAGCAGGCCGCGCTGCTCGCCCAGAGCGTCACCGAGCCCGGCACCGCCAAGTGCACCTACGGCACCGGCGCGTTCCTGCTCGCGCAGACCGGCCCGCGCCCCCTGCGCAGTACCTCCGGACTGGTCGGCTGTGTGGCCTGGCGGCTCGCCGGCCGGACCAGCTACTGCCTGGACGGGCAGGTGTACACGGCGGCCTCCGCCGTGCGGTGGCTCACCGATCTCGGGGTGATCTCCGGCGCCGCGGACATCGACACCGTGGGCGGGAGCGTCCCGGACGCCGGCGGCGTCACCTTCGTCCCCGCGCTCGCCGGGCTCGCCGCTCCGTGGTGGCGCGGTGACGTGCGGGGCTCGGTCACCGGCCTGGGCCTCGACACCACCGCGGGGCACCTGGTGCGCGCCCTGTGCGACGGTGTCGCCGCCCAGGTGGCGGAGCTCGCCGACGCGGTCGCCGCCGACCTGGGCACCCCGCTCGCCGCCCTGCGCGTCGACGGCGGGCTGACCCGCTCCGCGCTGCTCATGCAGGCCCAGGCCGATCTCCTGGGGATCCCCGTCGAGGTGTCGTCCCTGCCGGACGTCACCGCGCTCGGCGTGGGCGCCGTCGCCCGGCTCGGGCTCGATCCCTCGCTCACCGTCGCCGAGGCGGTGCCCGAGTGGAAGCCGTCCGCCGTCTACGAGCCGCGGGCCGGCGCGGCGGAGGCGGCCGAGCGCCGGGCCCGGTTCCGCGCCGCGGTGTCGGCCCTGCTCGGCGACGGACCGGCATGACCGTCACCACCGGCGGGGCCCTGCCCGGCGGGGAGTACGACGTGACGGTCGTCGGCGCCGGAGTGGTGGGCTCGGCGATCGCCCGCGAACTGGCCCGGCTCCCCCTGCGGATCGCCCTGGTCGACGCCTCCGACGACGTCGGCAACGGCACCTCGAAGGCCAACACCGCCATCCTGCACACCGGTTTCGACGCGGTGCCCGGCTCCCTGGAGTCCCGGCTCGTCCGGGAGGGACACCGGCTGCTCTCCGCGTACGCCGCCGAGGCCGGCATCCCGGTGGAACCGCTCGGGGCGCTCCTGGTCGCCTGGGACGAGGAGCAGCTGGCCGCACTGCCGGGCCTCGCCGACAAGGCCGTGCGCAACGGCTACCGCGCGGCGCGCATCGCCCCGGCCGAGGAGGTGCGGGCCCGCGAGCCCGAGCTCGGGCCCGGGGTGCTGGGGGCGCTCGACGTGCCGGGCGAATCCGTCATCTGCCCCTGGACGACCACGCTCGCCTACGCGACGCAGGCCGTGCGCACCGGCGCCGATCTCCACCTCAACTGTCTCGTACAGGGCATTGCTTCGGGCGACGTCCATACCCTGGCCACGAGCCGGGGCCCGCTGCGCACCCGGTACCTGGTCAACGCGGCGGGTCTGTACGCCGACGGGATCGACCGGCACCTGGGCCACGCGGACTTCGCCGTCACGCCCCGGCGCGGCCAGCTGATCGTCTTCGACGAACTCGCCCGCGGCCTGGTACGGCACATCCTGCTCCCGGTCCCGGGCGCCCTCGGGAAGGGGGTGCTGGTGTCCCCGACGGTGTACGGGAACGTGATGCTCGGGCCGACCGCCGAGGACCTGGACGACAGGACGGACACCGGATCGACGGCCGAGGGGCTCGCACTGCTGCGGGAGAAGGGCCGACGGATCCTGCCGGCCCTCCTGGAGGAGGAGGTCACCGCCGTGTACGCCGGCCTGCGGGCGGCCACCGGCGACGACGACTACGCGATCCGGGCCCACCCCGCGCAGCGGTACGTCACGGTGGGCGGCATCCGCTCGACAGGGCTGACCGCCTCGCTGGCGATCGCCGCCCACGTGGTGGAACTGCTCGCGGACGGCGGTCTGCCGGTGACGGGGGCCCGGGATCCCGAGCCGGTGCGGATGCCGAACCTGGGCGAGGCGTTCCTCCGCCCCTACCGCGATGCGGATTTGATCGCGAGGGACCCCGAGTACGGCCGGATCGTCTGCCACTGCGAGCGCGTGACCCGCGGGGAGATCCGCGACGCGCTGGCCCAGACCGTCCCGCCCGGTTCGCCGGACGGCCTGCGGCGGCGCACCCGCGCACGGGCGGGCCGCTGCCAGGGCTTCCACTGCGGGGCCGCCGTCCGCGCACTGTTCGAGGAGGCCCGCCGGTGACCGGCGACCGCACGGTCGACGTCCTGGTCGTCGGCGCCGGTCCCGCCGGTCTGGCGCTGGCCGCCCGCCTCGCGCGCGCGGGTGCCGGGCGTGTCGAGGTCCTGGAACGCGAGCAGGACGCGGGCGGGATGCCGCGCCACTGCCGTCACGGCGGGTTCGGGGGGCCCGTACGCCCCTGGTCGACGGGACCGGAGTACGCGCGGCGGGCCGCCGGGGCGGCGGTGACGGCCGGGGCCTCGGTCCGTACCGGGGTCTCGGCCACCGGCTGGGCCGGTCCGCTGTCCCTGGAGACCACGAGCCCGGCGGGCCTGGAGCGGATCACGGCCCGGGCCGTCGTGCTCGCGACGGGAGCCCGGGAGCGCCCCCGCAGCGCCCGCCTGGTGCCGGGGTCCCGGCCGGCGGGTGTGCTGACCACCGGGGAGCTGCAGCAGTCGGTCCATCTGTACGGGCAGGACGTCGGCCGGCGGGCCGTGGTGGTGGGCGCCGAGCCGGTGGCCCGTCACGCGGTACGCACACTGCGCCGGGCGGGCGCGGAGGTGGTGGCCGTGGTCACGGAGCTCTCCCGCGGTGTCGCCGTACCGGGAGTCCCGCTGCTCACGGGCACGACGGTGGGAGAACTGCGCGGCCGGGGCCGCCTTTCGGGCGTGGCCGTGCGCCACCGGGACGGCCGCTGCGGGATCCTCGCCTGCGACACGGTGGTCTTCACCGGCGACTGGATCCCCGACCACGAGCTGGCGCGCCGCGGCGGCGTCGCCCTGGACCCGGGGACCCGTGGTCCCGCCGTGGACGCGTCCTTCCGTACGTCGGTACCGGGGGTCTTCGCGGTCGGCAACGCCCTCCACGGAGTCGAACGCGCCGCCACCGCGGCCGCGGAGGGCGCCGCCGCCGCGGTCCCGGTCCTGGCCCGCCTCTCGGGTGCGGCGTGGCCGGAGCCCGGTCCGCCGCTGACGGTCCGGGCTCCGCTGGTGTGGGTGGCGCCGAACCGGCTCACGGACGTGGCGGGTCGGCCGTTGCTGCTGCGTTCCGGGGAGCCGCTGACCGGCCCCGCGGTGACGGTCGCCCAGGACGGCCGGCTGCTGTGGCGGCGGCGGTTCCCGGGCCGGGTGTCGCCCTCGCGGTCGCTGCGGCTGCCGCCGGGGTGGACGGGCCGGGTCGACCGGGCCGGCGGCCCGGTCGTGGTGGGAATCGGCTGACAGGGTGGGGCTGACAGCCCCCTGCCGCGTGGATCAGGAGTGGCTGCGGCTCTCGGCCTCGGCGGCGGCCATGGCTTCGGCCTCGCTTTCGACCATGGCTATGGCGACCCCGAACGCCTGGGCTATGTGGCCCGCGGCGGACATGACGCGCGCCGTGCCGACGACGGGGGCGATGGCGACGAGCACGTCCTGCAGCTGCTCGACGGTGAAGTCGGCCTTCACCGCGGGGCTGATGTGCGCGAGGTAGGAGATGGCCGGCGCGTCCATGGCGACGAGGGCGGCGATGCGGGTGGTGATGAGCGTCTTCTCATCCATGTTGCAGTGCTCGACGGAGTCGATGGTCATCGCGGCGAGCGTGTCGAGAACGGGGGCGTCAGACCTGGTGGCCATAACGGAACCGCCTTTCGGTGCTGAACTGAGCCGGGCGCGCCGGACGCCGGCCGCGGGATCACGGGCGTGTCGGCGGGTTGCCGTTTCAGCGTAGGGCCGACCCCGAACCCGCGCCCGTTGGGCTGTGCGGGTGAGCGGGTGAGTGGGTGAGCGGCGGCCGCACGGTCAGGCCGCGGCCCAGCGCTCCGTGATCAGGGCGGCCTGCTCCAGCAGCGCCTCGATCAGCTCCTGGGCGGCGCCGGCCGAGGTGGACCGCAGTACGGCGACACTGATCTCCCGGGCCAGGTCGGGGCGGGCCAGCGGCCGTACCACCAGGTCGGGTCGTGGATGTCCGAGGGCGAGCCGCGGGACGAGGGCCACGCCCGTCCCCGCCGCCACGAGGCCCTGGACCACCGCGTAGTCGTCGGTGCGCATCACGTGCAGGGGCTCGTACCCCTCCTGGCCGCACGCCCAGGCGAGCACGCGGTCGCAGGGATCGTGGGGGTCGGCGGCGCCCACCCAGGCGGTGTCCCGCAGTTCGCCGAGGGGGACCCGGTCCAGCGGTGCGCACGGGTGGTCCTCCGGCATGACCAGGAGGAGCGGATCGGCCAGCAGTGGGTGGACCTCGAAGTCCTCGTCGAGGTCGAGGCGCTCGCCCGGCTGCGAGAAGACGAGGGCGGCATCGAGCTCCTTGGCCCGCAAGCCGCGCAGCAGCAGCGGGAGCTCGCCCTCGGTGAGCGAGATGTGGACCCCCTGCTGGTGGAGCCGCTTGACCGCGGGCGCCAGCAGCAGGGCCCCCGCCGTGGGGAACGTGCCGATGTGGAGCGTGCGCATGCCGCGCTCGGCGAGGCTGCGCACCTCCAGCTCGGCCTGACGCAGTCGTTCGAGCACGGCCTCGGCGTGCGGCAGCAGGGCTTCGCCCAGTTCGGTGAGCGTGGCGCCGCGCGGTCCGCGCTGGACGAGCCGGGCGTCGAAGTGGGCCTCCAGGGCGGCGAGATGGTGGGTGATCGTGGGCTGGCTGTAGTGCAGTGCACGGCCGGCGGCGGCGAGCGAACCCTCCTGCGCGATGGAGCGCAGCACCTGGAGATGCCTGACGTCGAGCATATAGACATCCTATGGAGGGGTAACGAAAAGTCCACCCTTCTTCGATGCCGCGGGGACTGTCACGCTCCCGGGGTGAACATGAGAACGACCGATCAGCGCACCCAGTCCCCCTCCGGTCCCGGCGCCGGCCAGCTGTGTGCCCCGTACGCCGAGGCGGTGCTGTGCCATGCCGGACGCGACTGGCTGAGGCTGAACGTCCCCGGCCACGCCGCGACCCCCGGTTCGGACCTCGCCGGTTTCTTCGGCCCGCGGATCACGGCCCTGGACTTCCCGCCGCTGCTCGACGGCATCGACCTCGGCGCGGACACCCCGCTGGACCGGGCCCTGGAGCTGGCGGCCGAGGCCTGGGGCGCGCGGCGCACCTGGTTCCTGACGAACGGCGCTTCGCAGGGCAACCAGATCGCCTCGATGGTCGCCCCCGCTCTGGGGCGCACGCTCGTCGTGCAGCGCAGTGTGCACTCCAGCGTGATCGACGGGCTGGTGCTGTCCGGCATGAACGCCGTCTTCGTCCAGCCGTCCGTCGACCCGGAGCAGGGCATCGCCCACGGTGTGACCGCCACGGACGTGGCGGCGGCGCTCGAGCGGACACCGGACGCGGCCGCCGTGTACATCGTCTCCCCGAGCTACTTCGGAGCGGTCGCCGACGTGCGCGCCATCGCGGACACCGCCCATGCCGCGGGCGTTCCGCTGATCGTCGACGAAGCGTGGGGAGCGCACTTCGGCTTCCACCCCGCACTTCCCGCGAACGCCCTCTCCCTGGGCGCGGACCTGGCGACCTCCAGTACGCACAAGCTGGCGGGCAGCCTGACGCAGTCGGCGATGCTCCACCTGGCGGAGGGGCCCTTCGCGGACCGGCTCGAACCGCTCGTCGACCGGGCGTTCCGGCTCGTGCAGTCCACCAGCGCGAGTGCCCTGCTGACCGCGTCGCTGGATCTTGCCCGGAGGAGTCTGGTCACCGATGCCGACGCGACGGGCAGCTCGATCGAGGCCGCGGACCGGGTGCGGGGCGCCGTCCGCGCGCTGGGCCGCTTCACGGTGGTGAGCGACGGGTTCCGCGCCTTCCCCGACATCGTCGGCGCCGATCCGCTGCGGATCGCGATCGACACCCGCGCCGGCGGGATCACGGGGCACGAAGCCAGGCGCCGGCTCTTCCGGGACCACCAGATCATGGTCGAAGTGGCGACCGACGCCGCGGTCGTCGCCGTGATCGGCGCGGGATCCGCCCCCGACACCGACCGGTTCGTCGAGGCACTGCACACCCTGCCCTCCCCGCTCACCGACTCGGGCGGCGCCAGGGGCATGCTGCGCCTGCCGGACCCCGGCGCCACGAAACTCACCGCCCGCGATGCCTTCCTGAGCCCCGCCCGGGTCGTGGCCGCGCAGGAGGCCGTCGGACGGATCTCGGCGGACACGCTGGCGGCGTACCCGCCGGGCATCCCCAACGTCCTGCCGGGCGAAGTCATCACCGCCGAGGTCGTCCGCTTCCTCCAGCAGACCGCGACCGCACCGAACGGCCACGTCCGCGGCGCGCTCGACCGGGGCGTAACGCGCCTGCGCGTCGTCGCCTGAGCCACCGGGCACGCCCGGCGTTCCACCCCTCACCCCCCGCGTTCCCTTCCCCCGCACGCACGCCGTCCCCGAGAGAGAGCACAGCCATGGCCGCACGCATACCGTCCCGACGGACGCTCGCCACCGTCCTCGCCGCAACCACCGCCGCCCTGCTGCTGGGTGCCTGCGGCGACCGGACCGACGCGGGCCGCAGCCCCGGCGGCGACGGAGCCGGCGCCGCGAACAGCGACGCTCCCCTGTTCGGCAGGCTGCCCGCGGACATCCGGGCGGCCGGTGTCATCAAGGTCGGCACAGACGCTACGTACGCCCCGATGGAGTTCACCGAGAACCGAAGGATCGTCGGTGTCGACCCGGACGTCGCCGACGCGCTCGGCAAGCATCTGGGTGTGAAGTTCGTCTTCACGAGCGGCACCTTCGACAGCCTCATCACCTCCCTCAACTCCGGGCGGCAGGACGTCGTGATGTCGTCGATGAGCGACACCATGGCCCGCCAGCAGGGCCTGGACGACAAGGGACAGAAGACCGGCAACGGCGTCGACTTCGTGGACTACTTCGTCGCGGGCTCCGTCGTGTACGTCCAGAAGGGCAACCCCCAGCAGATCAGGTCCATCGCCGACCTCTGCGGAAGGAAGACCGCCGTACAGCGGGGCACCACCTTCGAGGAGGTGGTCAAGACCCGGTCCAAGGAGTGCGAGGCCGCCGGGAAGCCGGCCGTCGCGATCGAGTCCTTCCCGACGGATGCCGAGGCCCAGACCCGCGTGAAGGCGGGCGGCGCCGTCGCCGGGGTCAACGACTACCCCGTGGCCGCCTACCTGGCCCTCAAGGCCGACGGCGGAAACGCGTTCGAGATCGTCGGCAACCAGATCGAGGCCGGTCCCTTCGGGATCGCCGTGGCCAAGGACAACCCCGAACTGCGCGACGCCCTCAAGGCCGCACTGGCGGCGATCATCGCCGACGGTTCCTACCGGAAGGCACTCGACAAGTGGGGCGCGGGCACGGGAGCGGTCGCCACGGCGAGCGTCAACACCGGCTCCTGACCCCGAGCACGCGGAAGGGCACTCCTCACGCCATGGAGCCCAAGCTGATGCTCTTCGACGAGCCCACCTCGGCGCTCGACCCCGAGCTGGTGGGTGACGTCCTGGACGTCATGCGGGACCTCGC